>JAZOWH010000052.1:0-5990 GCA_045659165.1 Candidatus Fimenecus sp.
CCTAATGGTTATCTTCATGCGATTCCTGAAAATCACTATGACAAGCTTGAAATCGGTGACACATCAGGCACTTGGGTACCTTGGTATTCAATGCACAAGGTCCTTGCAGGGCTTATTGATGTTTACACATTCACAGGCAACAAGGATGCACTCCAACTTGCATCAAACCTTGGTGACTGGGTGTATTCCCACACATCAAAGTGGACGGAAGAAACACAGAAAACTGTTCTTAATATTGAATATGGCGGTATGAATGACTGCCTTTATAACCTTTACAAATACACAAAAAATGAAAATCACTTGTCTGCTGCTCATAGCTTTGACGAGTTGTCACTTTTCGAGCCTCTTTTTAATGGTGAGGATATTCTCAATGGCAAACACGCCAACACTACAATTCCAAAAATCATTGGCGCATTGAACAGATACACAGTTACAAACGAAGATTTTTATCTTAAAGTAGCAGAGAATTTCTGGAAAATCGTTACAGAAAGTCACACATATATCACAGGTGGCAACAGCGAATGGGAGCATTTTGGTGAGCCAAAAGTCCTTGATGCAGAGCGAACAAACTGCAACTGTGAAACCTGTAACACATACAATATGCTCAAGTTTACCCGCACTCTTTTCAAGATTACGGGTGATAAAAAATACTGTGATTACTATGAAAATACATTTATAAATGCAATTCTTTCATCACAGAATCCTACAACGGGTATGACCACATATTTCCAACCAATGGCAACGGGATATTTTAAGGTTTACAGTTCACCTTATGACCATTTCTGGTGTTGCACAGGCTCAGGAATGGAGAATTTCTCTAAGCTTGGTGACAGTATTTATTTTCACAGTAATGATGCTCTTTTCGTTAATCGTTTCACCTCATCAAGCATCAGTTGGAAAGAAAAAGGTATCACAGTCACACAAAATGCAGATTTACCTAATGTAAAATTCACAATAAATGGCAATGCACAGGGCAAAATCGTTCTTCGTGTACCTGATTGGTGCAAGGAAAAACCGACAGTAACAATTAATGGTGAAGTTTGCCATATCGAAGTTAATAAGGGCTTTGTGACACTTGAAAAAGAATTTTTTGACGGTGATGTGATTGAATATCAAATGAATATGCAAATCACAGTTCATCCGTTGCCTGACAACGAGAATTCTGTTGCATTCAAATATGGCCCTTGGGTGCTTAGCGCCGATATGGGCACCGATAATATGAAAACGGATGTAACGGGTGTTAATGTTACAATTCCAATGGCTGGCGACAATATGAGTGATGTTCTTGTAATTCAGAATGACACAGTTGAAAACTGGCTTTCAAATATAAACGAGAACCTTGTGAAATGGGATAATGAACTCAAATTCACACTTAAAGGCACCGACCGTGAACTCATTTTCTCACCTCACTACAAGCAACACACAAACAGATACGGAATTTATTTTAAGTGCAGAGTATAGAATTCGCTCTTGTTACGACAAATGATATATCAAATTAATATAATTGCATATTACATAAAAAAAGCAGGTTACCTTTTGGGTAACCCGCTTTATTTTTTTGAAAATTCTTATTTAACTTTACCAGCTACGATTTCAAGAATTCTACGAGCGTCAGATGCCTTAACACCATCTTTTTCACCAACGATGTCAGCTGCTGCAATCTGTTCAGCTGTAAGAGCTGGGTTTGCTGTATTAGCAACGTGCTGTAATACTAAACGAGCATCAACTGCTGAAACTTTACCGTCGCCGTTAACGTCACCTGCAAGACCGCCAAGCTTTGCAATTGCTTCTGTTTCCTTAGTCTTACATACTGAGCATTCACGTTCTTTTGAACCTTCAGCTGTTGCTGTTGCTTCCTTAGTAACTTTCCATTCGCCCCACTTATGTGCAAGCTTTTCAATCTTTTCTGTCTTTGTCTTGCCGCAAACACATTTAAGTGTCTTTTCGCCTTCTGCAGCGCAAGTAGCAGCCTTTGTCTTAGCCTTATCTTCTACAAAGTCATGCTTTGCAGCTTCATCCTTGCCACAAACTTTACACTTTAAGCCCTTATGCTTTAATGCTGTGTAATCCTTTTCATAGCTAGTGAATACGTGGTCACCCAAAGCAATTCTTTCTTCTTTTTCGTATTCACATTCTGTTTCGCCATCTTTGTCTTCGTCAATGAAACATGTGATAAGTAAAACGCCTTCATCCTTACAAGTTGAAAGTTCTGCAATTTCACATACGAAGTTGTGAGCACCATCGTCAACCTTCTTACAACCTGTTGCCTGGCACTTACGAACATGTTCTTTGCCGTCTTCTGATAATTCCCAATCACCAAAATCGTGAGTTGCTGGAATGCTTACTTCTTTAGTTGCTTCACACTGTGTACATGAAACTTCTTCTTTACCTGATTTGTAGCATGTTGGTTCTGAAATTACAGTACCTTCTTCTGCCCATGTGTGTGATTCTGATTTTTCAGCCTTACAAACTGTGCAGTAACCCTTATGCTTAGAGCTGCTTGTCTTTTCAACAGTTGCATCTGTATAATCGTGACCAGCTGCTGAAACTTCAATCTTTGTTGTTGCACCACAGTTTGCTGTACATTTTACTGTCTTTTTACCAGCTTTTGTACATGTTGGTTCGTCACCTTTTGCAAATGTACCTGTTTCTACATCTGCCCATTCATGCTTAACTTCAACAACTTTTTTACATACGCTACAATATACATTGTGAACGTCGTTGTCTTTCTTTGTGAGAGTACCTGTTACTTCTGTGTGACCTGTTGCCTTTGTAACAACTGTCTTTTCGTCACCACATTCGCACTTGAAAACAACGCTACCATCTGTAGTACATGTTGCTTTTGTTGCACTCTGCTGTTCATAGAGGTGTTCGTGAGCTTTTGCTGCGCCTGCAGTCATCATTGGGATTGCTGTAATCATCATTACAAGAGCCAATACAACTGCAACGAGTTTATTTGATTTTTTCATAAAAAATCATCTCCTATTATTTTATTGGTAGTTTCATTTTACCACCTTTGTACAAAAAATGCAATACATTTTTCGCTTTTTTTATCTATTTATAGTGTTTTATGAGATTATCAGCCACATTCTGTGGGATTTTAATAACGCCACCGTGACGCTTCTTTCTTTTGCCAAGGTCATACTCATCAGGTGAAAGTTGAGTGAAAACTCCACTTGAAATATCGTCTGTTACGAATGGTGTATAGCCGAAATTACCGTGGTATCTGTCAGCAATAACGCACCATTTTTTCATATCATCAAGATAGTATGCCTCAGGGCCCTCAAGACCGAAGAAATTAGCAAAGGTTTCGGAACAAACTTTTTCGTATTCCTTGCCGACAAGAGTATCGCACTTGTCAATCACAATAAGCTTATTAGTTTCGTCCTTTGTGAATCGGTAATACATTCCATTATCCCATACTATATTAGTATCAATGAGTGCAGTTTCGCTGTCAATATATTTGAATGTAGGTGTAAACTCCTTGAAATCCTTTGTGAATGTGCCATAAATTCTCTGTTTGCGTTCTGTTTCGCCATCTTCCTGCACATTACTTGCGAAAAACACAAACCACATATCCTTTTCCTTGCAGAAAACTGCCTCAGGTGCCCAAACGCAACCTGCTTCAGGAATTCCAACCTGGCAAAGTCTTTCTTCACTCCAGTTAATCAAATTCTCTGATTCCCACACACGGATGCAACGGCTACCCCTTGTAGAAAAGGCTTCCCAGTCACCGCTGACAGCCAACAAATCAGTTGCGATAATGAAATATTTCTTCACTTTCTCGTCATACACAATAAATGGGTCACGGATACCCTTTGTACCAAGCTCAGATGTGAGAATCGGCTCGTCAGGGCCAATGTCAGTCCAATGAAGTCCGTCATTACTCAATGAAAACCAGATATGTTCTTTATCCCCTGTGTTGTCACTTGTAAAATATGTAAATAAATACGCCATAAACTATTTCCCCATATTTAATTCTGCATTCTATCAATCCCACTCAGTTCCTGTAACCTTATCAAGGTCGATGCCTTTTGTATCGTGGGTTTTCTTGATAAGAGCATAGATAGTAACAACAAAGCTTGGAACAAGAAGGCAAAGAGCAACTGTACCGATTACGCTGTCACCAAAGATAAATGCAAGAATCATATTTATAATAAATCCGATAGCGTAACCTGCGAAGCCCACAACCGTTTGTGCTGCAGTTGCAGAAGAACGGAGATTTGTAGGTGCAGATTCACTTGCCATCATAATAAGCACGTCGTTTGTGGAGTAGTAGCTACCAACGAATACGCCACAGAAGAAACCGATAATTTCAGGTGTTAAGAAGTTCATTCTTGCACCTAAAGCAAATACAACGAATGATACAACACAATTTACTGCAACAGTAATTGCTGCTGCTTTTCTGCCTTTTTTATCAGAGATAAAGCCCATAATTACCTGTGAAAGAGCCATACCGATTGGATATAAAACGAGTGCCTGACTGACTTCCTTAACACTTACAAGGTCCAGAAATTCCTTTGCACTTGAACCGTAAATGCTCTGTGCATAACCGTGAGTAAGAATTGCCTGATAATTCATACTGCCGATAACACCGATACCTGCAAGAGCAAAGCAGATGAATACCCAACGAAGCTGTTTGTGAGCAAAACCGAATTTAAGTGCATCAACAACGCCACCCTGTGAATCCTGTGCAGATTTTCTGAGCTTCTCTGCCTGCAACTCTTCTTCTGTCATACTAAGGTAACGAATACGGGATTCAATAAATGCATCAGTTTCTCTTGCACAGAGAAGTGCGATAAGTGAAACCACAATACCAACAACAGCAGGAATAAAGTAAACATTACGCCATTCACTTGCAGATGTCATTAACCATCGACGGAGGAAAGGTACAAGCATAACTGCCATATTAGCAAAGAATTTAACAACAGAATATGTTATTGCACGGCTTTTGCTTGGTGCCGATTCCATAATATACACAACATGCATATCGTGAGGAATAAAGAACATTATGAGACATGCACCGAAAAAGTACATAAACACATTCTGTGAAAGGAAAATCACAAACATTGCAAGTGACATACCAAATGTGTTGATAATAAGGAATGTCTTTCTGCCGAAACGGTCAGCCAATGGTCGGTATAGAATTCCCACAATCTGGAATGGAATTGCAATAATCTGTAAAAGATTAAGAAGTGTAACGGCACTTTCACTTTGGAAAAAGTCGTTGGCAATTTCCGTCTGCATAAGTGAGCCAATCTGTGATGCAATTTCGTCAACCGCATAGATAAGTGCGATAATAAGCACAAGATACCAGAAATATGTATTGCCCTTTGGTCTTGCTTGTTGCTTTTCCCAGTATTTCAGTTCTTTTTCCTTGCGAAGTTGCTGTTTGCGAAGCTTCTCAGGAGTTAATTGTTTAGTTTTCATAGTTTCCCCTCCCAATGAATTCATTGTAACACACAAAATATAAATTCGCAATCATTAATACTGCACAAAAAAGGAGAATGGTTTTATCCACTCTCCTTTTTATATTTGAATATTAAAATACGAATTACAAATTATTTCACACTTGAAATAAACTTCTTGAACTGTGCTTTGCCTTCTTCGTTTCTGTCAAACACGCCACACTGACCAAGAATTGCTGTGAATACAAGACCAATTTCATCTTCAATGATTTTATCAATATTGTCAGCATTGATGTCATCATACTTTGATTTAATCATCATTGTCCAGTCATAATGCTTTGCGATTCTTTCATCAGCCTTGATGTCCTTGTTTTCAAGAATAGCATCTTTAAGAATTGCCATTTCAGTTTTAAGACGAGATGGAAGCACTGCAAGACCCATAACTTCAATAAGACCGATATTTTCTTTCTTGATGTTATGATATTCAGGATGTGGATGATAGAATCCGTCTGGGTAATCCTCTGTTGTAATGTTGTTACGAAGAACAAGGTCGATTTCGTACTTGCCATTTACAAATCTTGT
>JAZOWH010000053.1:0-3011 GCA_045659165.1 Candidatus Fimenecus sp.
GACAGCAACTCCTACCTGCTGTATCAAAAGGGTGTTCAGGCGATGCTTTCTCACATTGACGACTCAAAAGTGCTTCAGACTGTTGTACCTATACAGGGTGACTATTTTGAGCTTCCCGTTCAGCAACTTGCAGGAATCGTCGGTTTCCTCACCTACTATGAATATACCGGTGACAAGGCTTTTATCGAAAAGGTTTATGACGCATCTATTGATTACCTTAAACTTTGGGAAATGGGTGAAAACAATCTTGTTGTTCATCGTGGTGGCTCATGGGATTGGGCTGACTGGGGCGACAAAGCAGATATGACAGCCATCGAAAATGCTTGGGTTTACTATGCTCTTTCTGCCACAGAAGAAATGGCGAAGATTTTAGGAAATGATAAAGACATCTCATTTATTACCCAAAGAAAAGAAACTATCGCAAAGGGTTATAAGGCACTTTGGACTGAAGATGGCTTTAAAAGTGAAGATGCTAAAAATCCCGACGACAGAGCCAATGCTCTTGCCGTTTTATCAGGACTTGCAGACAAAGAGCAGTATAATACTATTACAAATGTGCTCACAACTACTCAAAATTCAAGTCCGTATATGGAATACTATGTTCTTGAAGCCCTTTGCAAAATGGGAGAATATGAAGCGGCATATGACAGAATTAAGGATAGATATGAGGGCATGGTGAGTGCGGATTACTCTACTCTCTGGGAATTCTGGGACGCTTGGCGTGGCACTAAGAATCACGCATGGAGTGGTGGTCCCCTTGTTATAATGAGTAAGCATTTTGCAGGTATTACACCTCTTGAATCAGGCTATGAAAAGGTTAAAATCGACCCTCAATACACTCTGTCCGACAGTATGAACTGTACTGTTCCAAGTGTAAAAGGGTTAATCACTCTGGATTATGAAAAGACTGACGGAGAATATGTTATCAACCTTACTGTCCCAGAAGGTATTGATGCTATTTTATATGTACCGACTGGCGCTGTTGTAAATATCATTTCAGAGCCATATCACCAAAACGGTGAGTATGTAAACGGCGAAAACACTAATGTGGAGATTGTTTTTTCAAAGGCACCCGACAACAAATAATGTAAAATTCAATTTAACAAGCAAGAGCAACAGGATTGAAAACTGTTGCTTTTTGTTTTGTGAATGGTATAATTGATTTAACGAAAGTGAAAAGAGGGGTTATATGAATTATCGTACACCGCTGAAATATCATTTTGCAACTAAAAAGGGTTGGGTTAACGACCCTAACGGACTTGTATATTTCAATGGCTATTACCATATTTTTTATCAGCATTCTCCCAATTTTGAAAAGCCATGGAATGAGAGTATGCACTGGGGACATGCAAGGACAAGGGATTTCTTGAATTTTGAAGAATTACCTGTTGCGCTTTTCCCTGATAAGCCATATGACAAAGACGGTTGTTGGTCAGGTACTGCCATTGTCAAAGACGATACCCTTTTTCTCTTTTATGCATCAATTCATGACGGTGTTCAGTCAGTAAGCGTTGCTTATTCAACTGATGGAATTAACTTTGAAAAATATGAAAATAACCCTGTAATTGGTGGATTTCCTGCTGATGGTTGTCCTGATTTTCGTGACCCTGCTGTGTGTTATTCCGATGGTAAATATTATTGTGTAATGGCATCGGGTAACCGTGAAAAGAAAACTGCAAATCTTCTTTTATACAAAAGTGAAGACCTGTTTAATTGGGAATACAAGGGCATTTTGTGTGAGTGGGAAAACTCAAAATTTGCCGAATGTCCGTCTTTTATGAAATCAGGAGATAAATATCTGCTTACTGCTTCTGTCTGCAAAGAAGACAGTCATCGCTTTTCTGTAATGTATGGCACATTTAAAGACGGAAAATTCACACCTGAATACACAGGCGAAGTTGACAAAGGTCCCGACCAATATGCAGGTCAGGTATTTCTTGACCACAAGGGAAGAACAATTCTTATTTCCTGGCTTCCCGGTTGGAAATATGCAGGTTACAAGAAAAAAGATATCGGTTGTATGTCTGTTCCTCGTGAAATCAAACTGGTTGACGGTAAAATCTACGGGTATCCTGTAGAGGAGGTACAGCATTTGCTCACCGACACCGATTCATCAGTTATCCGCAAGAAAAACGGATTTAAAATCAAGCGAACACACCGTAAGAGCGTCGTTTATGATGGCGAAATCAAAGACCTTAAAATTATTCGTGACGGATATATTTTAGAAGTATTTGTCAACGGTGGCGAAGAAATTTATTCTGTTTTGCTATAAATGAATTTAAGAGGCAGTAAAATGGCAATAACAATAAATATTTACTATTCAGGCACAAACGGAAACGCATGAAAAGTTCGCAGAAGAAATGCTTTTAAGTGGTATTGTTGACGAAATCCGTGCCCAGGAAGGTAATTTGAAATATGAATACTTTTTACCGATGAATGATGATGAAACTGTTCTATTAATTGACAGTTGGGAAAATCAACAAGCACTTGACATTCATCATAAATCCCCGATGATGCAAAAAAATTATTGACTTACGTGAAAAGTACGATTTAAGTATGAAAGTGGAACGATATATTACCGATGATACAGGTATCCCCGAAAAAGATAAAGCATTTATAAAAGAATAAATTGTTATGACATAATCCCAAAGGCAACAGTATTTTTGCTGTTGCTTTTTGTTTTGTGGATGTTATAATTATTTTATTAAATATTTTAATTTTCCTATTGACTCTCACGTTACGTCATAGGATATACTCTCAAATGAGAGGTGATAAAATGAAAATGCAGATTAAGGAATTTGCTGAATTCACAAATGTGAGTGTGCGCACACTTCACTATTACGATGAAATAGGATTGTTGAAGCCTTTTTACGTTGACGAGTATACAGGCTATCGGTTTTACGATGAAAATTCAATTCTTCGTATGCAAGAGATTCTCTTTTATCGTGAGCTTGATTTTTCTTTGAAAGACATTGCCGAAATTTTATCATCCGAAAATTACGACAAAACAA
>JAZOWH010000054.1:0-2056 GCA_045659165.1 Candidatus Fimenecus sp.
ATTCCTGCAACAAAAGTTGTTGAAGGTGATGTAAACAGATTAAAATGTCTTGAAGATAGACTTATGGAAAAGGTTATTGGTCAGGATGAGGCTGTTAAGCTTGTTGCAAATGCAATCAAGCGTAGCCGAATTCAGTTGACACTCCAAAAAAGACCTGCATCATTTATTTTTGTAGGACCTACTGGTGTTGGTAAAACTGAACTTGTTAAACAACTTTCAACAGAACTTTTCGACACTCCAGAAACACTCATTCGTCTTGATATGAGTGAATTTATGGAGAAACATTCAGTTTCTCGTCTTATTGGTTCACCTCCAGGATATGTGGGATATGATGAAGCAGGTCAGCTTACTGAAAAAGTTCGCAGAAAGCCTTATTCAATCATTCTTTTTGATGAAATTGAAAAAGCACATCCTGATGTAATGAATATTCTTCTTCAGATTCTTGATGAAGGTAAGACAAATGATGCTCATGGTAGAACTGTAAGCTTTGCAAACACAGTAATCATTATGACATCAAATGCAGGTAGTCAGAAAGCAGAAACATCATTAGGATTCGGTAAGAGCACAAAGGATATCTCGAAAGAAAAAGTCCTTAAAGCACTCAATGAGTTCTTAAGACCTGAATTTATTGGTCGTGTTGACGAAATCGTTGTGTTCAATCCTCTTGATGATGAAGATTACAAGAAGATTGCTGTTCTTATGATGGATGAAATGAAAACAGTTCTTAAGGATAAAGGAATTGAATTCGTTTATGACGATAACACACCATCAGCAATCGTTTCAAAGATGGATGGTAATGTAAGAGGTGCTCGTGACCTTCGTAATGTAATTCGTAGAAATATCGAAGATAAGGTTTCAACACTTATGATTGATAATATGGGAACAGTTATGAACAAAATTCTCGTTACATCAATTGACAGTAATATCCAAGTAACATTTGAATAATAGCAAATCAATATGATGCGCAATGGTATGGCGGGGTCTTGACCTCGCCATTATCTTTTTATATTGAAATTAAAATGATGGGTCATTCTGAGCATAGCGAAGAATCTCAAAAAAATAAAGCACCCCGATGTATTCACAGAATATAATGAATACAGGAGGTGCTGTATGGATAAATTTGTCATAATGGCGCTGATAGCAACCCTTGGTACGTGGCTTGTAACTGCTCTTGGAGCATCAAGTGTTGTATTTTTTACTTCGCCTAATCAAAAGATACTCAACTTTATGCTTGGATTTGCTTCGGGTGTAATGATTGCAGCAAGCTTCTGGTCATTACTTCAACCGGCGATAGAACGAGCAGAAGAAATATCCGATATATCGCCAAGCTTAGTAGTAACAATAGGCTTTTTGTTTGGCGCTTTTTTTATATGGGTATCTGATAAACTTGTTTCACTTGTGAGAAAAAGAATAAATAATATTGAAGAAGATGGTGAAAGATTTAATCGCATAGTAATGCTGATTCTTTCTATTACACTTCATAATATACCGGAAGGATTAGCGGTAGGTGTTGCTTTTGGTGCATTGCAAGAAGGGTATACACCGGAAAAATTGATGGGAGCAATTTCTGTTGCTATAGGAATCGGACTTCAGAATTTTCCTGAAGGTGCTGCAGTTTCGTTACCGTTGCGACGAGAGGGATATTCAAGAAGAAAAAGCTTTTTTATGGGGCAGGCATCAGCAATGGTAGAGCCGATTGCCGGAATAATAGGTGCAATGATGGTCATCTATGTGGAATCGCTTTTACCTTATGCTCTTTCTTTTGCAGCAGGCGCAATGATTTTGGTCGCAGTACATGAATTAATACCTGAATGTCAAAAAAATCAAAAGGCACAACCATATTTTTCAACTATGGGCATAATAATAGGCTTTGCAGTCATGATGTTGCTTGATGTAATGTTGGGGTGAAAAAGTTATAGTGAAATATTTTCATTACGGAAAATGTGAAATAAAATTTGCTATTTTACTATCTAAACTAAAACAAAAAAGGCACCGAATGGTACCTTTTCCGTTTTGACTGGGGTGGCAGGATTCGAACCTACGAATGCAGCAGTCA
>JAZOWH010000055.1:0-3154 GCA_045659165.1 Candidatus Fimenecus sp.
TCTGCCACAACAGCACCTTCCTGAGTAATTTCCATTGTGATGTCTGCTGAAAAAGCAGTTAATCCTGGAGTCACCATTGTTACTGCAAGAATTACACATAAAAGTATACTTACTGTTTTCTTCACATTTAACTTCATAGCGTCAAGCATCTCCTTTTGTGGAAAATATTTTATTATAATCATTCTATCACTTGGATTTTATGTATTCAACATTTTGGAATTATTCGTGAAAAAATTAGCATTGTGCATAATTAATAAATCCGTTTTTTGTATATTATATCAAAAGAGTTAGTCTTTATAAATCTGTAGATTTATATCATTTTATAACTAATTGATATCAGAGTGCTAAAAGTAAAGATAACATATGGGGTTCTAGTGTGTTTTGCAATAGAATTCATATAATCTTGCCGCTTGACAAGGGTAAGTGATAACTTATATAATTTGACTATAAAAACAGCAGAATACAACTGAAAATTATATAAGATTGTTGCTATATGTTAAACCAGTTGATGATTACAAAAAATATTCGCAAATAAGGAAAATTCAGATTATGAAAAAGGTTATTGTTGTTTCGAAAACTCATCTTGATTTAGGATTTACAGACTATGCTGAAAATATTAAGCAAAAATATATACATTCATTTATTCCCGAGGCTATCGACCTTGCAGAAAAGGTAAATACAGATGACAAAAAGTATTTTGTATGGACAACCGGGTCTTGGATTTTAAAAGAGACGCTTAAAAATCCACAACAGAAAGAAAAACTCACAAAAGCCATTAAGGATGGCAACATTGTGCCACACGCAATGCCATTTACAACCCATACTGAATTGCTTGATGTAGATTCTCTCGATTATGGTCTGTCACTTGTGGATGACCTTGATAAAATTCGTGGAAGAAAGACGATTTCTGCTAAAATGACGGATGTTCCTGGTCATACAAAGGGACTTGTTTCGATTTTAGCAAAACACGGAATCAAACTTTTACATATTGGTGTTAATGGTGCGTCTGCTCTTGTGGATGTTCCACCTTGCTTTGTATGGAAGAATGGTGACGACGAAATGGTTGTAATCTATTCAGGCGATTACGGTGGAGCATTCAAGTGCGATTTGGTTGATGAGGTGCTTTATTTCGACCATACACTTGATAATCACGGTGCTCCGTCACCACAAAAAGTGCTTGATAAAATTAACAAAATACAGAGCGAATACCCTGATTATGAAATTACTGCAGGTACGATTGATGACTTTGCAGAGGTAATATGGGAAGTCCGTGAGAAACTCCCTGTCTTCACAGGTGAAATGGGTGACACTTGGATTCACGGTAGTGCTACAGACCCATATAAATCTGCATCACTTCGCACATTGATTCATCTTAAAAACGAATGGCTTAAAAATGGTAGTTTAGACAAAAAATCTGACGAATACAAGAATTTTGTTGATGCTATTCTTTGCACAGCCGAGCATACTTGTGGTATGGACTCAAAGACCTATTTTTCTGATTACGGTCACTATCTTAAAAAAGAATTCCAAAAAGCAAGAAAAGCAGATAAGGTTAAATTCAATCATCTTTTCTGCGATTTGCCACAGAGTATGCTTCCATTTGTAAGTCTTTTTGATGGACGAAGAAAGCGTGGATATTACTCGGTTATTGAGAAGAGTTGGGCAGAGCAGAGGGCATATATCGACCTTGCCATTGAGGCATTGAGTGATGAGCATAAAACGATTGCAAAAGCAGAAATCGAGAAACTTATTCCTACTACACCTAAACCTATTTCTGCAAATAATGTTGACTCAATTCAGTTTGGCGAATGGGTGCTTAAAATCAACAAAAATGGTGGTATCGCCTCACTTAAATTCGGTAACGAAGGAATCATAAGAGAAAACAATGAGCCAATTTTTACATATCGTTCATTCTGTAATGCAGACTACAAATACTGGCTTACTCATTATTCAAGAAATTTAGATGAAACTGCTGTATGGGCACTTGGGGACTTTGCAAGACCCGGTATGAATCGTGTTGAGGGGAAATATCCATCAGGTAGATTTCCATATGGAGTTGAAAAAATGTGTGCAAGTGATTCACAGGTGATTGTGAATCTTGTATGCGACAAAAACTTGTGCGATGGCCTTGGTGCTCCACGACTTATTCAGGTGATTTATACACTCACAGAAGATGGTTTGAATGTGGATGTTTCTTGGTTTGGGAAAGACGCCAACCGACTTACAGAAGCGATTTATATGCACATTTTCCCAGCCCTTGATATCCAACTTAAAAAGTTAGGTTATCTTGTGAACCCTCAAGAAGTTACAAATAACGGTAGTAGAAATCTTCACGCTGTGCAGTGTGTCGAGATGGGTGATTATGAAATTATCAATCATCATTCTCCACTGGTGTCAGTTGGCAAGGGCAAAATTCTTGAATTTGATAACAAGTTTGAAGATGTTAAGACCGACGGACTCAGTTTTGTACTCTATAACAATGTGTGGGGGACAAACTTCCCACTTTGGTACGAAGATAACGCAAGATTCACATTTGAAATTAAGAAAAAGTAGGACTTTTTATGGCAAAGATTACTACAACTAAAATTCATACAAGTGGTATTGCACTTGGTGGAATCGGTAGCGGAAGTGTTGAACTTTTGCCCGATGGTGAATTTCACTATTGGCAGATTGCAAATCCACCACGACTTACTACTTGCTGTCACGATGAAAAGGTTGATGACGGAGAAGGTAGCACAGGTGCACTTTCTTTTTGGGTACGAGCAAAAAGTGAACATTCAAAGCCTATTATCCGTAAACTTGGTATGAAAACTGATGCAGAAGACTTTACATATCGTATGTTTGCCTGGAATAAACCTGTTGAAAGAATTAACTTTGATGGCAGATTTCCTGTTTGCGATTTGGATTATATAGATGCCGATTTGCCATGTAAAGTTTCATTGAGAGCTGTTTCACCATTTATGCCACATAATTCTGATATTTCTGCAACACCTGGTTTTTATCTTGATTTCACAATTGAAAATCCAACTGATGAAAATTTAGAAATAAGCCTTTTGGGTGCATTAGAGCCAAACTTTGCAAATAAAAAAGAGGGCTGTAAAAATACCCTCGTCAATATGGATAATGGTTTTGGTATTCATATTCAACCTGAAAG
>JAZOWH010000056.1:0-6760 GCA_045659165.1 Candidatus Fimenecus sp.
AATGTCTTGTAGAAGCTTCTGTGGTCAGAGTCAGTTTTTGTAATAGCAAAGAATTTTGCAAGGCCTCTCTTTTCAGCAGCCTTGAATGCTTTTTCAGTACCAACGTCAACGCCTGAACCGGCACTTGTAACGATAAGAACAGCTTCTGCTGCACGAACAGCTTCAGCACTACCATTTTCAAAGTCGAAAAGACCAGGAGCGTGAATAATATTTAACTTTGTGTTATCCCATTCAATAGCAGCCATAGCTGAAGAAACTGAAGATTTCTTTCTCTTTTCTTCTGCATCGAAGTCAAGAACAGTATTTCCGTCAGCAACTTTACCGAGTCTGTCAGTAGCGCCTGCTAAATAAAGCATTGCTTCACAAAGAGTAGTTTTTCCTTTTCCGCCGTGACCAAGCACAGCAATATTTCTGATGTTGTTTGAGGTGTAAGCCTTCATAAGCCTTCCCTACCTTTCCCTAAGTATGCGGTATTAGTGACTGTAAAACAGTCTTGTTATGTGAAAATTCAATAGAATTCTTCAACACATTAAAGAAATTGTAGCACAATTGCCTAAATAATGCAACTATGTTTTGATATCTTTTTTGTACATTTTATCTCGATAAAATTGTTAAAAATGCCACCTTGCAAATTATAATTTGTCGGGCCCCTCAGTCACCTTGCGGTGACAGCTCCCCATCAAGTGGGGAGCCTATGTTAGCCTTCCCCCTGGAGGGGAAGGTGGCACGAGCAAAGCGAGTGACGGAAGGGGGGCACAATCGCAACGCAGTTCCTCAATTACGAATTCCGAATTACGCATTACGAATTATCCCCACAAACTCCAATTTCGCATTATGAATTACTTCAAATGACCTTTTTCTGTTGATTTTTTATGTTGTGGAATGTATAATAAATTCGTATGTGACAAAAAGGAGATTGAATGTATGTTTCCACCAATCATTGAGTTTTTAAAAGATAAAAGCGTGCTGATTCTCGGCTTTGGTCGTGAGGGAAGAAGTACATACAATTATATAAGAAAGTATCTGCCTGAAAAGTTGCTTGGTATCGGTGATGGCAGAGAGCAGAAAATTGACGATGAGAATGTTGAGTATTTCTGTGGCGAGGATTACCTTTCACATATGGGCAAATTCGATATTGTTATGAAAAGCCCTGGAATTTCATTTGTGAATGTGGATATCCCCAAAAATACTTATGTTACTTGTCAGACAGATTTGTTTATGGAATATGCACCATGCAAAAAAGTGGGTGTAACAGGCTCAAAAGGCAAAACAACAACATCAACTCTTACATATAAAATGCTTTGTGCAGGTGGTGTTGACTGTGAGCTAATGGGCAATATGGGACTTCCTGTTTTTGACTATATTGAAGAAATGACTGAAGATAAAATCGCAGTTATTGAACTTTCATCCCATCAGCTTGAATTTACTCGCAGTTCACCTGATGTTTCAATCCTTACAAATATATATGAAGAACACCTTGAACATTATAAGGGTGGAATGACAGGATATGTAAATTCAAAACTCAATATCGTAAGACATCAGAATGAAAATAATACATTTATATATAATGGGACACAAGGCTTGTCACCATATCTTGATTTAGAAACAGTAAAATCAAAGACTTTTGCTGTGAAAAAGGACGATTTTCTTCCCTTTGAGATTGAAAATATCCACCTTGCAGGTGAGCATAACCGCCATGATGTGCTTTATGCCTTTACTGCTGCGTCACAATTCGGCGTAAATGCTGAAAGTGCAAAGAAAGCAATTGACGATTTTGAGGGCATTGAACATAGAATGGAAAATATTGGTATATATAATAGTATAACTTTTTATAACGATTGTATTGCCACAATTCCACATGCAGTTATGTGCGCTGTAAATGCAATCAAGGCAAATACGCTCATAATCGGTGGCAAGGATAGAGGAATTGACTATACTGATTTCGCAGTTGACCTTGAAAACAGTAATTTAAGTGTGATTATCGGCACAAAAACAACAGGCCACAAAATCATTGATATGATGAACGAAAATGGCACAAATAAAGTGCTTATCAAAGCCGAAAATCTTGAAGAAGCAGTAAAATCTGCTTACGAAAACACAAAAAAAGATGGTGTTTGCATCCTTTCACCTGCAGCATCAAGCTATAACGAATATAAAAACTTTGAAGAAAAAGGCAGACACTATAAAGAATTAGTTAAGAAATACGGTGAGTAAAATGGATTTAACTGAAAAGCAAATAAGTTTTGATTATAAATTTAAAGGTAAAATAGTAAATCTTCGTGTTGATGATGCGCTTCTTCCAAACGGCGCAACAGCAAAAAGAGAAATCGTTGAGCATAATGGTGGCGTTTGTATAGCACCACTTGATGACGAATATAACCTTTATTTCGTAAAGCAGTTCAGATATCCTTATATGGAAATCGTAACTGAACTTCCTGCAGGTAAGCTTGAAAAAGGTGAAGACCCATTTGAAGCGGGAAAACGAGAATTACAGGAAGAAACAGGTGCAGTTGCTAAAAAATATGTTGATTTAGGAAAACTTTATCCAACACCGGGATATTGTGGTGAAATTATTCATATGTATCTTGCAACAGAACTTGAATTCGGTGAACAGAATCCCGATGAAGACGAGTTTTTGGAAGTTTACAAAATTCCGTTGGATAAAGCCGTTGAAATGGTAATGAACGGTGAAATCCGTGACAGCAAAACACAAACAATGGTGCTTAAAATCCATGTTATGAAACAAGAGGGGAAAATATGAAATTAGTTCTTGCATCAAAATCACCAAGAAGAAGCGAAATACTCAAAAATGCAGGGATTGACTTTACTGTCCGTGTTGCCGATGCTGACGAAACAATTCCTGATGGCGCAAAGCCTGAGGATGCAGTTGTATTTCTTGCAGCAAGAAAGGCAATGGCTGTTGAGAGAAAAGATGACGAAGTTGTGCTTGGTGCAGATACAGTAGTTGTCCTTGATGATAAAATTTTAGGAAAACCAAAGGATAAAGACGATGCTTTTAATATGATTAAAATGCTTTCAGGCAGAGTTCACTCTGTTTTTACAGGTGTCTGTGCTATTGGTGATGGTATTTCACTTACCTTTGCCGAGGAAACAAAGGTTGAGTTTTATCCTTTGTCTGACAATGAAATTTATGACTATATCAACACAAATGAACCTTATGACAAAGCAGGCGCTTATGGAATTCAGGGTCTTGCTTCAAAATTTATAAGGGGAATTGAAGGCGACTATTTTAATGTGGTTGGTTTGCCTGTTAGTAGTGTTTATAAAAAGATTATAGAAAAACAGTAAATTTTATTGACATTTTATAAGTTTTGTTGTAAATTTAGTATGTATAATATTGAAAGGGGAGCCCAAATTATGGCTAAAAAGACTTTTACACCTGAAGAAATGCAGGCAAAGATGGAAAAGAAGTCATCTAACTGCGCAATCTTCTTCAGCACATTTACAAAGGCATTGGCAGTTTTCCTTGCAATCGTAATTGCATGGTCACTCGTAGCAATCGCATTTACTGCACCTTCAATGGGTGGTACAGTTGTTGCAGGTGGTACTGTAAACAATGGCACAACAAACACAGACAACAATGTTGGTGGCAACGATGTTGTAGTTCCTGACGGAGACGAAAATCTTCTTGGTGGCGACGAAACAACAGACGTTCCTGCTGGCGACGAAACAACAGATGTTCCTGCTGGCGATGAAACAGCAGATGCTCCTGCAGGTAATGGAGCAGCAACAAAGGCTGACGTTATCAAACTCTTCAATGACGTTACAGCTAAAGCAGCAAAAGGTTCTTACAAATTAACAAGAACAGGTAAATTCATTAAACCTATCGACGTTGGTTCAGCAACAGGTGCTCTTAACAAGATTATCCAGGGTGTTGACGAAAACGCTTCTCTTGACTCAGTTGTTGGTGGTTTCCTTGGTATCAAGGCTCAGCCAATCACAGGTGAAGTTAAGAACGGTAAGGGCGAAGGCTTTGATGCTAAATACATGATTAAAGCTATGACACTTGCAGATGCTGATGTTAAAGATTTCAGCGTAAGCGGTGACAAGTACACAATCCAGATTAATGCTTGTACAAATCCTGGTGCTAACAGTGCTATTGCTCATGCTACAAATGACTATATCACATTTGCAGAAGTTAACCAGAGTATTGCTAACGAAGTTGGTTCAGCAGTTAAGGTTGTTGAAGGTGAATCACAGGCTATCTACAACAAGATTCTCTTCACAGCAACAATCGTTGATGGCAAACTTACAGCACTTGATTACTCATACTCATTTGGTGCAACACTTAAGCTCAAGCTTGCAGTTATCAATGCAACAGGTACAGGTGAAGCAGCAATCACAGGTAAATACACAAACATCAACTATTAATTTGATTCCTACATATTGAAAGGAGAAGTCAGTTATGGCAAAAACAAAAGCTCCTTTAACTCCTGAACAGGCAGAAGTTAAAGCAATGAAAAAAGCAAACAAATCACAGAACTTCATTAAGTTCGTAGCAGTTCTTCTTGCTCTTGTACTTACAGCTGGTGTTGTTTTCGTTGGTAAAACAACAGCTGATAAGGCTCTTGAAGCAGCAGGTCAGAACGTAGTAGTAAACGGTGATGCACCATCAGGTGATGTAGACGCTCCTGCTGGTGATGATTATGTAGCAGACGTTCCTGCTGGTGACGAAACAACAGACGTTCCTGCAGGCGAAGATGCTCCTGCTGGTGAAGATGCTCCTGCAGCTGATGCTGGTGCAGCTTTCTCAAAGGCTAATGCTCATGAAATGTTCAACAAGTGGACAGCAGCTGCAGCTAAGAAGAGCTACAAGTTCGCTCGTGTATGTGCATACACTCCAGACGGTGCTATTGACGTTGGTTCAGCAACAGGCACTCTTAACAAGATTATTCAAGGTATCGACGAAAATTCATCACTTGACTCAGTTGTTGGTGGTTTCCTTGGAATCGGTAACAGAGACGGTGAAGTTAAGAACGGTGTTATTCCTGAAGGCATGAACGCACAGTATGCTCTTAAGGCAATGGCTCTTACAGCAGCTGACGTTAAGGAAGCATCTGCAAACGGCAACAAGTACACAGTTAAACTCGGCAACTTTGCAAATCCTCAGAAGGATGGCAAGAATGCATTCAGCCGTGCAACAAACGACTTCTTCACACATCAGGAAGTTGTTGACGGTATCGCAGGTTTCACAACTCTTATCAAGGTTAACAGCACTGACATTCAGTATTCAAACGTTACTCTTACAGCAGTTGTTGATGGCGACAACCTCAAGACTCTTGAAATCACATATGGTTTCTCAGCAAAGATGGCTCTCAAGGCAGTTGTTACAATCAACGGTCAGGGTAAAGCTACAAACAAGATGACTTACACAGTTGCTTAATTCTTGTTTTAATAAAACATTTAAACGGTATCACCAATCGGTGGTACCGTTTTTTTATGCTGAATTTGTAATTCTGCATTCTGAATTTTGCATTTTATTCTGTCCTTTTCCACAAAGAAAACGAATATAATTCGGTAAAGTGGCTCATTGTAATGGCACATTTTTTGATGTATAATAAAATTATAATCTGACACTTGTCGGGAGGAAAATTTTATGAAAGTATATGAAATTAAAGAAATTCTTGATGCAGAGATAATTTGTGGCGAGGAATTTATGGACCGCGATGTTTACACAGCATGCGGAAGTGATATGATGAGTGATGTTCTCGCTTATGTTAAGGAACAGGCAGTCCTTTTGTCAGGACTTGTTAATCCACAGGTAGTAAGAACTGCAGAAATGATGGATATGCAGTGCATCGTTTTTGTTCGCGGAAAACAGCCTGACCAAGGAATTGTTGATTTGGCAAAGGACAGAGATATTGTTCTTATGACTACAAAACAGCCAATGTTCGCATCTTGTGGTATGCTTTATGAAAAAGGACTCAGGGGAGGAGCATTAAAATGAGCAATTTCAAGCTTCACTTTATAGTTCCGGGTGACGATTTTACTCGTGCAGGAGAGGCTTCAGGCTCAGTTAAGAAAACTCTAAAGGATTTAGGCTTTAACCCTGAAATAGTAAGAAAAGTTGTAATTGCCCTTTATGAGGCGGAAATCAACCTTGTAATTCATGCAGGTGGTGGCGAAATTGATGTTGAAATTTCACCTGAATGTATCAGTATGGTGCTTACTGATAAGGGCCCAGGTATTCCTGACGTTTCTCTTGCAATGAAAGAAGGCTATTCAACTGCACCTGACAATGTTCGTTCATTAGGATTCGGTGCAGGTATGGGACTTCCGAATATAAAAAAATATACCGACGAAATGAAAATCGATTCCACTGTCGGCGTAGGTACAACAATGTACCTGAAGGTTTACACTGCATAAATTACGTTATATTGTAGGGGCTGCCGAGTTGTCAGCCCGTTTACAGATGAATGTGTAGTGGCAGGTTTCCACGCCTGCATTAATGTTTTGAACAACTCAAAAATGTTTCTATTAAGCGATTGGAGAAACAGATATGAACGAAAAATATTTCCATTCCGTACGTCTTGATGAAGATAAGTGTAAGGGTTGTGTAAGTTGTCTTAAACGATGCCCTACAAATGCTATCAGAGTACGTCACGGAAAAGCATATATTATTTCAGAGCGATGTGTTGACTGTGGCGAGTGTATAAGAATTTGCCCTCATCACGCAAAATATGCTGAAAAATATTCACTCAACGAAATACTTGATTATAAATATAGAATTGCAGTACCT
>JAZOWH010000057.1:0-2019 GCA_045659165.1 Candidatus Fimenecus sp.
TCAATAGGAAGGTCAGCAGCACTTGGGAAAGCGTCAATGATGTTATAGAAACGGTCACCTGCGAAAAGACGGAGCAATTCGTCTTCCGCTGAAAGATAGAACTTACTGCGACCAGGGTCACCCTGACGACCTGCACGACCACGCAACTGATTATCAATTCTTCGTGATTCGTGACGCTCTGTACCGATGATGAAAAGACCACCTGCTGCACGCACTTTGTCTGCTTCATCCTTCAACTGATTCTTATATTTCTGTTCAAGCTCACGATAAACTTTTCTAGCCTCAATAATATCTGTATTATCTGTTTCAGCAAAGCCTGTTGCTTCTGCAATAAGTTCGACAGAATATTCCATTCTTCTCATTTCTGAACGAGCCATATAGTCAGGGTTACCACCAAGGATAATGTCAGTACCACGACCTGCCATATTTGTAGCGATTGTAACCGCGCCAAGAGAACCTGCCTGAGCAATAATTTCTGCTTCCTTGTCGTGATATTTAGCATTAAGAACATTATGCTGAATACCTGCTTTGCGAAGTGCCCTACTTAAAAGTTCACTCTTTTCGATATTTGTTGTACCAACAAGGACAGGCTGACCTTTTTTGTTGCATTCAAGAATCTGTTCAATAATAGCCTTGAATTTAATAGCCTCTGTCTTATAAAGAACATCTTCCTCATCCTTACGAACCATTGGCTTGTTTGTAGGGATTTCGATAACGTCAAGAGTGTAAATTTCCTGGAATTCACCACTTTCAGTCATAGCAGTACCGGTCATACCTGAAAGCTTTGAATACTGACGGAAATAGTTCTGGAATGTGATTGTAGCAAGAGTCTTTGACTCGCGTTCAACCTTAACATTTTCTTTTGCTTCAATAGCCTGATGAAGACCGTCAGAGTAACGACGACCAAGCATAATACGGCCTGTGAATTCGTCAACGATAAGTACCTGACCATCTTTTACAACATAGTCAACGTCACGCTTCATAACACCGATTGCCTTGATTGCAAGGTCAATATGGTGCTGAAGTGTAAGGTTTTCAACATCAGCAAGGTTTTCTACACCAAAAGCCTTTTCAGCCTTTTTGATACCACCCTTTGTAAGAGAAGCAGTTTTACCCTTTTCGTCAACAACAAAGTCATATTCTTCAGGAACCATATTTTCGATTCCCTGTTTTGAATCTACTTCTTTAACCTTATACATCTTAAGGCGTTTTGCAAATTCATTTGCAACCTTATAGAGTTCATTTGACTTATCACCCATACCTGAAATGATGAGTGGAGTTCTTGCCTCGTCAATAAGGATTGAGTCAACTTCGTCAACGATTGCGAAGTTGTGGCCACGCTGAACTCTCTGTTCAGCATAGATAACCATATTATCACGAAGATAGTCAAAGCCCATTTCGTTATTTGTACCGTAAGTAATGTCACAAGCATAGGCCTGACGTCTTTGTTCACCATCAAGGTCGTGAACAATAAGACCTACTGAAAGTCCCATGAAGCGGTAAAGTTTGCCCATCCATTCAGAGTCACGACGAGCAAGATAATCGTTGACAGTAACAATGTGAACACCTTTACCTGCAAGTGCATTAAGGTATGCAGGAAGTGTTGCAACAAGTGTTTTACCTTCACCTGTTCTCATTTCAGCAATTCGTCCCTGATGAAGAACGATACCACCGATAATCTGTACAGGGAAATGACGCATATTAAGAACACGAGCAGATGCTTCACGACAAGCAGCAAATGCTTCGGGAAGAATCTGGTCAAGAGTTTCACCATTTTTAAGTCTTTCCTTGAATTCAGGAGTTTTTGCCTGAAGTTCGGCATCAGTAAGTTTTTTGTATTCTTCCTCAAGAGCTAAAACCTGTTTTTGAATAGGCATAATTCTCTTGATTTCTCTTGAAGAATAGTCACCGAAAAGTTTTTTGAATAAAGACATTTTTATATCTATCCTTCCAGAAAAGTGCATTTTTTACGGGTAATTTGTACTATTTTGGCATTTACCTAAACCAACCCATTATATA
>JAZOWH010000058.1:0-9717 GCA_045659165.1 Candidatus Fimenecus sp.
ACTCAATTACAGGTATGACAGGTCATCAGCAGAATCCTACAACTGGTTACAATATCAAGGGTGACCCTGCTGCAAAGGTTGACCTTGAAGCACTTTGTAAGGCTCTCGGCATCAACCGTGTAAGAGTAGTTGACCCATATGACCTTAAGGCTTGTGATACAGCAGTTAAGGAAGAATTAGCTGTAGAAGAACCATCAGTAATTATTTCTCGCAGACCTTGTGTGCTTCTCAAATCAGTTAAGCCTCAACCACCACTTACTGTTGATAACGATAAGTGTAAGTCTTGTAAGAGATGTATGACACTTGGTTGCCCTGCAATCAGTATGAAAGATGGTAAGGCAAAAGTTGATGCAACATTGTGCGTAGGTTGCGGCGTATGTAAACAACTCTGTGCATTTGATGCTATTGTATAAAGGAGGATGACTTAAAATGAAAACTGTTAGTGTTATGATAGTTGGTGTTGGTGGACAGGGTAGTCTTCTTGCATCAAAACTGTTAGGTCGTCTTCTTGTTGATGAAGGATACGACGTAAAAGTAAGTGAAGTTCATGGTATGAGTCAGCGTGGTGGCTCTGTTGTGACTTATGTTCGTTTTGGTGATAAGGTTTATTCACCAATTATTACAGACGGTGAAGCAGATATTATTATCTCATTTGAAAAACTTGAAGCAGGTCGTTATGCGAATTTCCTTAAAAAGGATGGCAGAATCGTTGTGAATACACAACAGATTGACCCAATGCCTGTTATTATCGGTGCTGCACAGTATCCTGAAAACGTGCTCGATGAATTGACTTCTAAGGGCGTAAGTGTTGATGCTCTTGATGCTCTTTCACTTGCTGAACAGGCTGGTTCATCTAAGGCTGTTAATATCGTTCTTATGGGTAAGGCTGCTAAATATTTCGACATTCCAAAGGAACGCTGGATTACTGCGATTGAAAATACAGTTGCACCAAAGTTTGTCGAAATGAACAAAAAAGCTTTTGAATTAGGCTATAATTCATAATTCTAGAAAAAACTTGAATTGTGCTCGAAATAGCTATATAATAATAAAAAACGAATAAATACAGGGGAGCTTGTAAGGCGGGCTGAGAAAAAGTAATCGAACTTTGACCCTTTAACCTGATACGGATAATGCCGGCGTAGGAAGTCATAAAGTAAGTAGATTTTTCGGAGATATCCATATTGGGTGTCTCCGTTTTTTATTATTTAGAAAAGGGGTGTAAAGAAAAATTGTAACTGAGCAGAGGGGGAGCGCCCTGTGCTTTAAAAAGAATGCGATGGGAACCTGTGTTTCAGGGTGAGAGGATACTTTTAAGTATCGACCGCACAAAGCCACAGTGCTTTGTTCAGTTATAAATTATGAAAAGAGGAAAAAATTAAATGTTCAGAAGTAAAAAAATATTAAAAATGACTACACTTGCTATTTTTATTGCACTTGGTGTTGTAATATCACCATTCTTGCGAGTTGAGGGAATGTGTCCTATGGCACATTTTATTAATGTAGTATGTTCAGTGTTTATGGGACCTTGGTATTCACTTTTATGTGCAACAATTATAGGTGTAATACGAATGTTGACCATGGGAATTCCACCAATTGCACTTACAGGAGCGATATTTGGTGCATTCTTTTCAGGAGTATTCTATCGTATGTCAAAGGGAAATATTCTGTTTGCAGTTTTTGGTGAGGTGTTCGGCACAGGCATTGTTGGGGCTATTGTGTCTTACCCTGTAATGTCCTTGCTTTGGGGTAAAGAGAATATAAGCTGGCTGTTTTATGTACCGTCATTTATCTGTGGCACACTAATCGGTGGTAGTATTGCCTTTGTTTTTCTCAAAAAATTGCTTGTTAATGGAATGCTCAGGAAAATTCAGGCTGAAATTTCAGATAGGATTTATGAAGCTCAGACTGGACTTATCAGCAATACGGTAAGTATTGCAGCAATCGGTGTGATTTTATATGTGGTGATTGAAATTCCAACAGGTATATTTAACTTCAACTCCTCTGTCTGGCATTTTGTTTCCAAGGGCTGTATTGTTGCTTTTGTTATAGTTGCAGCCATATATTTTGCAGTAAATAAATTGAAAGGAAAAGGAAATGAATGTTGAAATAATAAGTAATATACGCAAGAAAACAGCAATAAAAGAACCGCTTGTTCATTGTATTACAAATCCAATATCAATAAATCTGTGTGCTAATGGTGTGTTAGCAGTAGGAGCAAAGCCGATTATGGCAGAGCACCCGCTTGAGGTTGCAGAGATAACGAAGACAGCAGATGCATTAATGTTAAATTTGGGGAATATTACAGATGCTCGTGTTCAGTCAATAAAAATATCTGCTGAAACAGCACAGAAGCACAACATACCGTTTATTATTGATGCTGTGGGCATTGCTTGTTCCCAACTAAGACGAGGTCTTGTCAAGGAACTTTTAAGAAAATTAAAGCCAACAGCAATTAAAGGTAACTATTCAGAAATTATTGCTCTGTATGATAATCTTTACACTAATTTAGGTGTTGATGCTGATGAAACACTCAGTGTTGAAAAAATAAGTAACATATCAGTAAGACTTGCACAAAAATATAATACAATGATACTTGCAAGTGGTGAAACCGATATTATTACTGACGGAGAGTCAATTGCTTACATTCACAATGGTACACCACAGCTTACTCAATTATCGGGTACAGGCTGTTTGTTAGGTGCACTGTGTGGTTGTTATTTATCCGTTGAGCAAAGCATTAATTCATTGATTACAGGCTGTGTTATGGTTGGAGTTTGTGGTCAGCTTTCTGAAACCGAAAAAGGAAACGGGAGCTTTGGGTTAAATCTTATGGACTACCTGTCTGTTATATCGGATACACAGATAGAAAATTTATTGGATTTTGAGGTGAAAAAGCTATGAAAAATTTTGACACAACACTATATTTTATCACTGATAGCATAGGGTTTTCAGAGGAAACGTTTCTTTTCAAAGTTGAAGAAGCTTTAAAAGGTGGTGTGACCTTTTTACAGTTAAGAGAAAAAGAAAAGACCACAAGAGAATATATTGCACTTGCTGAAAAGGTACATACATTGACTTCGAAATACAATGTTCCACTAATTATTGATGACCGTGTTGATGTTGTTATGGCAACTGATGCTGAGGGTGTCCATTTAGGTCAGAGTGATATGCCCGTGGATGTTGCAAGAAAAATTTTAGGTAAAAACAAAATAATTGGTGCAACAGCAAAAACGGTTGAACAGGCAATTGAGGCATATGAAATGGGTGCTGATAATCTTGGCGTTGGTGCGATTTATCCGACAACCACAAAGGTTAAAACTATTATCACACCAGTTGAAACGCTGAGGAATATTGTAAGAGCTGTACCGATACCTGTAAATGCAATCGGTGGTTTGAATGCAAATAATTTAAGTGTTCTCAAGAATACCGGAATTTCAGGAGTTTGTGTTGTTTCTGCAATTATGAAGTCACAAAATCCCAAGGAAGAAGCAGAAAAAATCAAAAACTATTTTATAAATGAAATAACTTAAGGAGGATATGTATGAAAACGGTTTTGTCAATTGCAGGTAGTGATTGCAGTGGTGGTGCAGGCGTTCAGGCTGATATTAAGACAATAACCATGAACGGAGTTTATGCAATGAGTGTTGTAACCTCGTTGACGGCGCAAAATACAATGGGTGTAGCTGCAATACAGGACTCAACACCTGAATTTCTGAAAAAACAGCTTGATGCAGTTTTTGAAGATATATTTCCTGATGCAGTAAAAATAGGGATGGTGCATTCGGGTGAGTTGGTAAATGTTATTGTAGATAGACTTGTATATTATAGTGCTAAAAATATTGTAATTGACCCTGTTATGATTGCGAGTTCAGGTTCAACTTTAATGAAGAAAGATATGGTACATTCTTTAATAGAAAAACTGTTTCCTATAGCAACACTGATTACACCTAATATTCCTGAAGCACAGGCAATTTCAGGCGATGTTATTGAGAATAAAGACGATATACTGAGAGTTGCAAAGTGGATTGGTGATGAGTATGGTTGTGCAGTTCTTCTTAAAGGTGGTCATAGTAAGGATAATGCTGATGATTTACTTTATGCAAATGGTGATGTAACTTGGTTTGAAAGTAAAAAAATTGATAATTATAATAATCATGGCACAGGATGTACTCTTTCAAGTGCAATTGCGTCCAATCTTGCAAAAGGCTTTACACTTTCACAATCCGTTCAAAGAGCAAAGAATTATGTGACAGGAGCCTTGAGTGCAAGGCTTGATTTGGGAAGAGGCCACGGTCCAATGCAGCATAATTTTGATTTGAAAGGTATTTTTTCAGAGAAAGCCTGATAAAATAAAAAAACTACTTGACTTTGAGTTTTTAGCGTGTTAAAATCTTAAAGTAATAAAGATGCTTGAGCGGAAAATAGTATCCGAAAATATCATTCTCAGAGAGCTGCGGTTGGTGTGATGCAGTAGTGT
Organism: Candidatus Fimenecus sp.; assembly: GCA_045659165.1. Classification (GTDB taxonomy): domain Bacteria; phylum Bacillota; class Clostridia; order Oscillospirales; family Acutalibacteraceae; genus Fimenecus. Next base: position 4,478 of record JAZOWH010000058.1, read on the forward strand.
AAAGTCGGTGAATTCGTTCCGTGAGTCGTTGGCTGAAGGTCATTTGATTGTGTAGGTCAAACGGGTTCGACCGTTATATCGACAAGGGTGTGTTTGCACTCGGAGGCCGTTATCGTGAGATGATGGTAAATAGAGGTGGTACCACGGGAAATTTCTCGTCCTCTGTATTCCGATTGGAATGCAGAGGACTTTTTATTTTACTTCTGCAATCCAAAAACCACTTATTTTATTGCAAATTGCAGAAAGGACGAAATTAAAATGGAAAAAATGTATTATCAAAAAGAAATTGAAACCATGCCTGTTGAAGATATAAAAAAGCTTCAATCAGAAAAATTGGTTAAACAGGTAAAGCACGTTTATGAAAACGTACCTTATTACAAAAACTTGATGGATGAAAAGGGTGTAACACCTGACGATATCAAGGGAATCGAAGACTTGCACAAGCTTCCTTTCCTTACAAAAGCCGATTTAAGAGATGCTTATCCTTACGGATTACTTGCAAAGCCTCTTAATGAGTGTGTAAGAATTCATTCAACATCAGGTACAACAGGTCGTCGTGTTGTTGCTTTCTACACACAGCATGACGTTGATTTGTGGGAAGAATGCTGTGCACGTGCAATCGTAGCAGCAGGTGGCTCAAATGAAGACGTTTTACAAGTAGCTTATGGTTATGGACTCTTCACAGGTGGTGCAGGTCTCCACGGTGGCGGACATAAGGTTGGTTGTCTTACACTTCCAATGTCATCAGGTAACACAGAGCGTCAGATTCAGTTCATGATGGACCTTAATTCTACAATTCTTTGTTGTACACCATCTTATGCTGCTTATATGGCTGAATCATTGAAGGAGCAGGGATATACACCTGACCAGATTCCTCTTAAAGCAGGTATCTTCGGTGCAGAAGCATGGACAAATGAAATGCGTCGTCAGATTGAAGCAGACCTTGGAATTAAAGCTTATGATATTTATGGTCTTACAGAAACATCAGGTCCTGGTGTAGCATTCGAATGTGAAGCACAGACAGGTATGCACATTAACGAAGACCATTTCCTTGCAGAAATCATTGACCCTGAAACAGGTGAAGTTTTACCTGAAGGCAGTAAAGGTGAGCTTGTATTCACAGCCCTTGATAAAGAGGCTTTCCCACTTCTTCGTTACCGTACAAGAGATATTTGTGTTCTTTCACGTGAAAAGTGTTCTTGTGGCAGAACTCTTATCAAAATGGCAAAACCAATGGGTAGAAGTGACGATATGCTTATTATCCGTGGTGTTAATGTATTCCCAAGCCAGATTGAAACAGTTCTTCTCAATGAAGGTTATCAGCCAAACTACCAGATTGTTATTGACAGAGTTAAGAATAACGATACATTTGATGTGCTTGTTGAAATGAACCCTGAAAAGTTCTCTGATACTGTAAGTGGTATTACAGCACAGGAAAAAACACTTGCAAATGCTATGAAGATTATGCTTGGTATTAACCCTAATGTTAAACTTGTACCACCAAAGAGTATTGCTCGTAGTGAAGGCAAGGCAGTCCGTGTTGTTGATAAGCGTAAGCTTTATGATTAAAGGGAGGATAATACTATGTCATTAAAACAGTTAACTATATTTGTTGAAAATAAAAAAGGTGCATTGGTTGATATTACAAAAACTCTTGCAGATAACAATGTTAATCTTCGTGCATTATCTATTGCAGATACACAAGATTTCGGTATTCTCCGTCTTATTGTAAATGATAATGAAACTGCAACAAAAGCGTTGCAGGAAGCAGGGTATCTTATTAAAATAACTGATGTTGTCGGTGTTAAAATCGGTGACCAGCCAGGTAAACTCTCAAAGGCTCTTGAAGTCCTTGATGGAGCGGATATCAATATGGAATATCTTTATGCGTTTATGGCAAGAACAGAAAAACACGCTTATGTTGTTCTTCGTGTTGCTGATAATGATGCAGCAGAAAAAGTACTTGAAGATGCAGGCTTCCACATGATTACCGATGCCGACGTTGATAAACTTTAAAACATAAAAATAATCTCCCAATCCGATAAGGAAAGGGAGATTTTTTAATTTGGTTTAGATTATTCTTTTGTAAGAATTTCACCGACATTTTCAAAAATATATTTTGGACGATATGGGAAAAGGTCGATTATTTCCATTGATGTAACACCTGAAAGGACAAGAACTGTGTCAACGTTTGATTCAATACCTGCGATAATGTCAGTGTCCATTCTGTCACCGATAAATGCGATTTCTTCACTATGACAACCAAGCTTATTAAGTCCGTGACGAAGCATAACAGGGTTTGGTTTGCCGACAAAATATGCTTTTTTGCCTGTTGCTATTTCAATAGGAGCAATAAGTGAGCCTGTTGCAGGCATAATTCCTTTTTCAGTAGGACCTGTAATGTCAGGGTTTGTGCCGATAAGCTTTGCACCTTTAAGAACAAGCTCAATAGCCTTTTCAATCTTTTCAAAATTGTATGTTCGTGTTTCAGCAACAACCACATAGTCAGGGTTAACGTCATTCATATAAATTCCCTGGTCATAAAGTGCCTTTGAAAGAGCACCCTCACCGATAACATAAGCAGTACAGCCTGGCTTTTGTGAGCTTAAAAATGCTGCAGTAGCCATAGCACTTGTATAGAAATGGTCAGCAGAAACCTTGAGTCCCATTCTTTCTAATTTCATACTTAATTCGTGTGGAGTTTTTTCAGGACTGTTTGTAAGGAATACGAATTTTTTATCATTGTCTATCATCCAGTTTACAAAATCAGCAACACCGGGTAAAATTTTATTACCATGATAGATAACACCGTCCATATCGCTGATGAAACCTTTTTTATTTAAAATATCATTCATGTTTGACACCTCCGTCAAATTAGATTTTATAGGAAAAAAATGTAAAAGTCAACTTTTATCTATGACGAAATATAGCTTTTTTATGTTAGTTTTTTGTATTATATTTACATATTGATTTTTTCGCTTTACTGTGCTAAAATAAATTATTATTTTTCAAGGAATGACATATATGATTGCAATTATTGATTATGGTGCAGGTAATTTGCAGAGTGTGAAAAAAGCACTTGATTTTATTTGTGCCGAAAGTGTGATAACAGATAATCCTGAAACAATCAACGCTTGTGATAAAATTCTTCTTCCGGGTGTTGGTTCTTTTGGTGATGCTATGGACTCAATGACTAAAAAGGGTCTTGTGGAAACAGTAAAACAGAATGCTTTGAGCGGTAAACCGTTTTTAGGCATATGTTTGGGACTTCAACTTCTCTTTGAAGAATCCGAAGAAACACCTGGAGTAAAAGGTCTTGGAATTTTCAAAGGTAAAATCAGAAAATTTTCACCTGATATGGGACTTAAAATTCCTCATATTGGTTGGAACTCATTGGAAATCAAACAGAAGGATACTCTCTTTAAGAATATTCCCGAAAACAGTTATGTTTATTTCGTTCATTCTTATTATCTTCACGCAGAGGACGAAAATGAAATTGCGACTGTGACAAATTACGGAATTGATTTCCATTCTGCTGTTGGCAAAGATAATATTTTCGCAACTCAGTTCCACCCTGAAAAATCAGGTGATGTGGGCTTACAGATTTTAAGAAATTTCGCATCAATGGAGGTTAAGTAATGTACGCTAAAAGAATTATACCTTGTCTTGATGTGAAAAACGGACGAGTAGTAAAAGGTGTCAGCTTCGTCAATATTCGTGATGCGGGTGACCCGGTTGAATGTGCAATAGAATACAATAAAAAAGGTGCTGACGAGTTAGTTCTTCTTGATATTACTGCAACTCACGAGGGCAGAGGCACAATGCTCGAGATTGTCCGTCAGGTTGCCGATAATATTTTTATTCCTTTCACAGTTGGTGGCGGAATAAGAACAGTTGAAGATTTCAAAGAATTGCTCCGTGCAGGTGCTGATAAAATTTCAGTAAACTCTGCTGCTGTGCGAAATCCAAACCTTATTAACGAAGCCGTATACAAATTCGGTAGCCAATGTGTTGTTTGCGCTATTGATGCAAAACGCAATGATAAAGGTTGGGAAGTTTATCTTAATGGTGGACGAATTCCCACAGGCATTGATGCCGTAAAATGGGCGGAAGAAGCAGTGAAAAGGGGAGCAGGAGAAATTCTCCTTACAAGTATGGATTGCGATGGTCAAAAACAGGGTTATGACAACGACCTTAACCGTGCAGTTTCTGAATGTGTCGGTGTGCCTGTAATTGCATCAGGTGGCGCAGGTGCAAAATCTCATTTCCTTGACGCTTTCAACGAAGGTAAAGCAGACGCAGTATTAGCTGCATCTCTTTTTCACTTCAACGAAATCCCAATTATGGACTTAAAACACTATCTTAAAGATAATGGTATTTCAGTAAGATTATAAAAATTAAGGGACGATTTTAATCGTCCCTTTTTTCTTTATTCTATTACCACGCAAACATCATCAAGAGATTTTCTAACTTTATTTCTTGGTGCTTCACCTGCAGAATATCCTGTTGCGATAACAAGTCTGATTTTATCTTCAATGCCGAAATATTCACGTACCTTGTCTTCTTCAACCATACCGATAATGCAAGTGCCAAGACCTAAATCAGCAGCCTGTAAGCAGTAGTGAGCAACTGAAAGACCGATGTCATTTTCAGCCCATTTCTGACTGTTTTTTACTGTTTCTATAACGAAAGACTTAAGTGTTGCAGGTCTTTCTGTAACAACTGCAAATGCAGGGCAATTCTGCACGAATTTATTCGCGCCATTTGGCTGTATGCATTCTCTTATCTTTTCTGCGTTTTCACCACCATTGATGATGTAGTATTTCCAAGGCTGTGAGTTACAAGCAGATGGTGAGAGTCTTGCTGCATCAACGCATTTTACAAGCAAATCTGTATTTACAGGCTCACCGTTATAATTTCTGCAACTTTCTCTTTTTAAAATCAATTCATTAAAATTCATAAGTATTTCTCCTAAAAATGTGTTGAAAATATTATATACTAATTTTTATTTCTATTCAACAATAAATTGTTATAGACTTTTACATTTTTATTTGTTAAAATATAAGTGGTGATATTTATGAAAAATGAATCTCTCAATAAAAACAGATTTTTGATGACGGAACTTTATGAGCTCACAATGGCTAATGGCTTGTTTATGAGTGGTAAAAACAACGAAATTGCATATTTTGATGTTTTCTTTAGAAAAGTTCCCGATAAAGGTGGCTTTGCAGTTTTTGCAG
>JAZOWH010000059.1:0-23073 GCA_045659165.1 Candidatus Fimenecus sp.
CTTGCAAGTCGGTTTCTGCCGTGAACACCTGTATTTGAACATTCACCAACTGCATAAAGTCGAGAAACAGTTGTACGAGAATTAAGGTCAACCTCTATACCACCCATAAGATAATGCTGACAAGGGAAAATAGGGATTAAATCCTTTGTAATGTCAACATTGTACTTTAAACATCCTTGATAAATTCCAGGGAAACGATTGAGAAGATATTCTCTATCACGATGAGTAATATCAAGATAGAAATTATTGCTACCTGTTCTTCTTGATTCAATAATGATTGACTTTGAAACAACATCACGAGGAGCAAGTTCAAGTCTTTCATCATAACGATGCATAAATCTTTCTTTGTTACAGTTAAGAAGATATGCACCTTCACCACGAACTGCCTCGCTGATTAAAAACTGTTCGTTATCGTCAGAATTAAATGCTGTTGGGTGGAACTGAACATAACTTAACTCCTTGATTCTTGCACCTAATTCAAAGGCCAATCGTATACCGTCACCTGTTGCAACTTTTGGGTTTGTTGTGTATTTATAAACACGACCTATACCACCTGTTGCAAGAACACAGTAACTTGCAAAAATTTCATCCTGACCGTCGTCTGTCAAAACATGAGCACAGATACCACTCTTTACTCTTGTAAGTTTAAAAACAGGGGTATTTTCCATTATGGTAATATTATCTCGTTTCTGTGCTTCGGCAACCATAACACGAACCATTTCGGCACCTGTTGTGTCTTTATGGTGAACGATTCTTCGTCTGGAATGACCACCCTCAAGTGTCATATTAAGTTCACCATCTGGGCGTCTGTCAAAGTCCACACCATACTCAATGATTTTATATATTTCAGCAGGACCCTCCTGAACGAGAGTTGTTACAGCATCAATGTCATTTGCATGTTTTCCTGCAATCATTGTATCATTTATGTGCAGTTCATAACTATCGTTTTCCAAGTCGAGAACTGCAGCAACACCACCCTGCGCAAGAGAAGAGTTTGAGTCTGTGTTACCTTTTTTCGCAAGAACGATAATATTCAGATTTTTTGGTAATGAAAGTGCTGTATTAAGTCCTGCAACACCGCAACCGACTACAAGCACATCGCATTTTTTACTCATTTAAATCTCATCTTCTTTCAAAAATGAATAAATATATTTATACAGATACTATAATACCATATATTTCTAAAAAACAACATACTTTTTTAAATATTTTTTACATAAAAAATGGGTGTCAACAGACACCCAACTAAATTTTATTTATCTTTTACAAAAGGTAACTTTCTGCCAGTGTAAAGACACACTTTCCCTGACAGTGCAAAACTGATTGCAGATGCGACCAAATAATAGCCTACACCTTCAATTCCAAACATTTCACAAGCCAGAACAACTGTTGCAAAAGGTGCATTTGTCACACCACAGAATAATGCAACAATTCCAATTGCTGCACCGAATGCAGGGTTAAGTCCGATAATACAAGAAAGAGCTCCGCCAAGTGTTCCACCTATAAAAATTGTTGGAACAATTTCGCCACCTTTATACCCTGCACCAACGGAAATTGCTGTAAAAATAATCTTTAAAATAAATGCTTCATAATTCACTTCACCATGAGTAAACACGTGATGAACGATATTTATTCCACCACCGTTGTAATCGGTTGTACCAAGAATTTTTGCAAGTGAAATAACAATTAAACCACCTATAACAACTCGGATATATTCATTTTCAATAAGCTTTTTGAAATATTTTTCCGAATAATGAAGCGCATAAACAAACATCATACTTACAACAGCACCAACAACTGCAACAAGAATGAATTTCCACAATATTTCAAGAGTTAATTGTGGAATTTCGTTTACCGGGAAATGTTCAGGCTCAACACCAAGTTTATTGGCAACAAGAAATGCAGTAATACTTGAAACAAATGCAGGGATAAGAGCCACAAAACATCTTTTTCCAACTCGTGCAATTTCAATAACAAAAACAAATGCTGCAAGAGGTGTTCCAAATAAAGCAGCAAAGCAACCACTCATACCGCTCATCACAAGAATTCGACGAAAATCTTCAGGAATTTTGAAAACTCTCGCAAAAAGTTCACCTAAACTGCCACCAAGTTGAAGTGCTGCGCCTTCTCGACCAACTGATGCACCACCGAAATGTGATAAAACAGTACCCGAAAATACTGCAACACTCAACAAAGGTGAAACTTTCTCTTCTGCACGAACACTTTTAATAATGTGATTTGTACCTATGCCTTTAACTTTTAAAAGATTGTAGATAAAAGTAAGTACAAGACCAAAAACAGGTAAAAGATAAAGAATCCATCCATTATTTTCTCTTAACTCTGTAACAAAAGAAATAGACTTAACAAAAATTGTACCAACAAGTCCACACGCAACGCCTATCAAAAGACTGATTGCAGTTACACGCAGAAAGTCAGGTGCATTTTTCTTCATATTTATTTTTGTATTCATATACACCCTCCTCGGTATTATTGCTAGTAAAATATATCACTTTGAATAAAAGTTGTCAATTAAATATCTTGACAGTAAATTCCCCTTATGATATACTTTTTATGTAAAAATTTGATACTATTCAGTTAGGAGATATTCAAATGGAAAGAATTAAGACAATCGAAACAAGAGATTTAAAAGAAAGCGCAGTCAAGGGCGGTTGTGGCGAATGCCAGACATCATGCCAGTCTGCTTGTAAAACATCTTGCGGTGTTGCTAACCAGCAGTGCGAAAACAGCGAAAACAAATAATTTAAAAAATTTATTGCTTAAAGCAGGTAATGCGTAAGGTATTACCTGTTTTTTGTTGAAAAGGATATTTTTATGGTACATCAATATAAATTAAACGGATACAACATTGTTCTTGATACTTGTAGCGGCTCTGTTCACGTTGTTGATGAAGTGGCTTATGATATTATCGCTATGTATAAGGACAAAAGTGCCGATGAAATTGTAAAATATATTCTTGATACATATAAGGATGAAGAAATTACTGAAAATGATGTCCTTGAATGTATTGAAGATGTAAAAAGTCTTGAAAGTGCAGGAAAACTTTATACCGCTGACACATACGAAGGAATGGCTTTTGATTTTAAAAACAGAAATACTGTAATCAAAGCTCTTTGTCTTCATGTAGCTCATAGTTGCAACCTTAATTGTGAATACTGTTTCGCAAGTCAGGGTAAATATCACGGTGAAAGAGCTTTAATGAGTTTTGAAGTTGGTAAACGCGCACTTGATTTCCTTATTGAAAATTCAGGTACAAGAAGAAATCTTGAAGTTGACTTTTTTGGTGGCGAACCACTTATGAACTGGGATGTTGTGAAAGAACTCGTTTCATACGCTCGTGTTCAGGAAAAAATTCACAATAAGAATTTCCGTTTTACTCTTACAACAAATGGTATTTTAATTGATGATGATGTTATTGATTTCTGTAACAAAGAAATGAGTAATGTGGTGCTTAGTCTTGATGGTAGAAAAGAAGTTCACGACAGACTCAGAGTTGACTATCAGGGTCGTGGAAGCTATGACATTATCGTTCCTAAATTCCAGGAATTTATCAAGCGTCGTGAAGGTAAAAACTATTATATGAGAGGTACATTCACTCATAATAACATTGACTTCACAAACGATATTTTCCATATGGCTGACTTAGGATTTACAGAACTTAGTATGGAACCTGTTGTATGCTCACCTGAAGATGCATCTGCATTGACTGAAAGCGATTTACCTGTTCTTTTTGAACAATACGAAATTCTTGCAAAGGAAATGATTAAGCGTAAAAAAGCAGGTAATGGATTCACATTCTATCACTATATGCTTGACCTTACTCATGGACCTTGTATTTACAAGAGAATTTCAGGCTGTGGTTCAGGTACTGAATATATGGCTGTTACTCCAACAGGTGACCTTTACCCTTGTCATCAGTTCGTTGGTGACACAAAATATTTACTTGGTAATCTTTGGGACGGCGTTACAAACAAGGAAATTCAGAATGAATTCAAACTTTGTAATGCTTATGCAAGACCAGAGTGTAACGATTGCTGGGCAAAACTTTACTGCTCAGGTGGTTGTGCTGCTAACTCATACCACGCGTCAGGGAAAATCACAGGTATTTATGAATACGGCTGCGAACTCTTTAAAAAGAGAATTGAATGTGCAGTTATGATTCAGGTCGCTGAAAATTACGATAAATAAGGATAAAAAAGATGAACACACCAATTTATGACTTTGTGCAGAATTACATCAAAAGTAATACTGCCCGACTGCATATGCCGGGTCATAAAGGTGTGTCTTTTTTAGGTTGTGAACAGTTTGACATTACTGAAATAAAGGGTGCAGATGAACTTTATGCACCTATGGGCATTATTCGTGAAAGCGAAGAAAATGCCACTCGTCTTTTCGGTACATCAAAAACAGTTTATTCTGCAGGTGGTTCAAGTCAGAGCATAAATGCTATGCTTTATCTTGCATATTTGAAGGCTGACAAAACCAACAGACCTTATGTTCTTGCAGGACGAAATGCTCACAAATCTTTTATATATGCACTTGCTAAGCTTGATGCAGATGTAGAATGGTTATATCCTGAAAATTCAGGTAGCATTTGCAGTTGTATTGTGACAGCAGAAGTGCTTGAAAGTAAACTTGCAAAACTTTCACATAAGCCATTTGCAATTTATATCACAAGTCCTGATTATTTAGGTGGAATGAGTGATATAGAAAGTCTTGCAAAAGTCTGCAAAAATTATGATATTCCCCTGCTTGTTGATAATGCTCATGGCAGTTATCTTAAATTTCTTCCAAAAGATATGCATCCAATAAGCCTTGGTGCCGATATGTGTTGCGATTCTGCACACAAAACTTTGCCTGTGCTTACCGGTGGTGGATATTTGCATATTGCAAAGACTGACAAGTATGATTTTTCACAGAATGTTATAAATGCCATGGCTCTTTTTGGTTCTACTAGTCCGTCATACCTTATTTTACAATCACTTGACCTTTGCAACAGATACATCTACGAAAAAATTGAAAACGATTTAAAAAACTGTATTGAAAAATGCAACGATATCAGGTCTGTTATGAAAGATATGAGAATAACTGATGTTTCAAATGAACCTATAAAAATTGTAGCAGATTTTCGTGGTGCAAATTTGGACTTTAAGTGTATTTTGCGTGAAAATGGAGTGGAGATTGAGTATGCCGACGATGACTTCGCAGTGTTTATGTGCACCCCACAGAATTCACAGGATGATTTCTGCAAACTGAAAAAAGCCTTTGAAAATATGTGCGAAATCAGCAAAGGAAATTATGAAAATATCGAATTCCCTGAATCTGAAAAAATTATGACAATCCGTCAGGCAATTTTTAGCGAAAGTGAAGAAATCGATATAGAAAAAACGCTCAATAAAATCTGTGCAAGCCCAACTGTCTCTTGCCCCCCTGCTATACCGATTGCAGTAAGCGGTGAAAGGATTAAGGAAGAGCATATTGAGTTGTTTAAGAAGTATAATATTGATAAAATTTTAGTTGTAAAATAATTTTTTAAAAAAGTGTTGACTTTTTGTCTGTATAGTGGTATTATATTCGGGCGATAAAAAGTCGCATATGCGCCGGTAGCTCAGCTGGATAGAGTGTTTGGCTACGAACCAAAAGGTCGGGGGTTCGAATCCCTTCCGGCGTGCCATTAAAAGAGAGTTTGCTTTTTGCAGACTCTCTTTTAATTTTATGTATAGAATTAGGGATTCGAACCCGTTCCGGCGTGCCACGAAGAAAACAGAGTACACATTTGTGTGCTCTGTTTTTGTTTTATGCTTAAATTCAGGAAGAAAATCGAACCTTGATTTCAATGTGTAAACTATAATTTATCTAGATGAATTGGTTAATATTTTATAATCGCGTCGAAAACCCTTAACTCTGCACTCTGAATTCTGCATTCACCTTGACAAACTCCAATTTATCATTTTATTTTTATTGACTTAAAAATACTGATTTGATATACTTATTTTATATAGTTTAATAACCAACTATTATGATAAATTATTCTTTTAAAAGGAGAAATTATTATGGCTAAAAACAGACTTATCGGCGATTATCCTGTTATTGGTATTCGTCCTACTATTGACGGCAGACGTGGTGTTCTTGGTGTTCGTGAATCTCTTGAAGTTCAGACAATGAACATGGCAAAACGTGCTGCAAAACTTTTTACTGATAATCTTAAATATTCAAACGGTGAACCTGTAAAGGTTGTTATTGCTGACACTACTATCGGTAGAGTTGCTGAAGCCGCTGCATGTGCAGACAAATTCCGTAAAGAAGGCGTTGACATTACAGTTACTGTTACACCTTGTTGGTGCTACGGTGCAGAAACTATGGATATGGACCCACACACTATCAAGGCTGTTTGGGGCTTTAACGGTACAGAGCGTCCTGGTGCTGTTTATCTTGCATCTGTTCTTGCTACTCATGCACAGAAAGGTCTTCCTGCATTCGGTATTTATGGCCACGATGTTCAGGACCTTGATGATGAAACAATTCCTGCTGACGTTGAAGAAAAGCTTCTTCGTTTTGGCCGTGCTGCAGTTGCTTGTGCTACAATGCGTGGCAAGTCATATCTTCAGATTGGTTCAATCTGTATGGGTATCGGTGGCTCAATCATCGACTGTGATTTCATTGAAGATTACCTTGGTATGCGTGTTGAATCTGTTGACGAGGTTGAAATCATCCGTCGAATGACAGAAGGTATTTATGACGAAGCTGAATTCCAGAAGGCTCTCGCTTGGACAAAGGAAAACTGCATTGAAGGCTTTGACAAGAATCCTGAAAATCTTCAGAAAACAAGAGAAGAAAAGGATGCAGACTGGGAATTTGTTGTTAAGATGATGGTTATTATCAAAGACCTTATGAATGGTAACGACAATCTTCCAAAGGGCTGTGAAGAAGAAATGGTTGGTCACAACGCTATCGCTGCTGGCTTCCAGGGTCAGCGTCAGTGGACTGACTTCTATCCAAACTGCGACTTCCCTGAATCAATGCTCAACACATCATTCGACTGGAATGGTGCAAGAGAGCCATATATCCTTGCTACTGAAAACGACGTACTCAATGGTCTTGGTATGCTCTTCATGAAACTCCTTACAAACCGTGCACAGATGTTTGCTGACGTTCGTACATATTGGAGTGGCGACGCAATCAAGAGAGTTACTGGTTATGATATTGAAGGCAAAGCTAAAGATTCTGACGGTATTATCCACCTTATCAACTCAGGTGCTTGCTGTCTTGATGCTAATGGTGCTGCTAAAGACGAAAACGGTAATGCAGCAATCAAACCTTGGTATGAAATTACTGAAGCTGACCAGAAGGCAATTATGGAAAATTCAACATGGAACTATGCTGACGTTGGTTATTTCCGTGGTGGCGGATATTCTTCAAGATTTGAAACAAGAGCAGAAATGCCTGCTACTATGATTAGACTTAACCTTGTTAAGGGTCTTGGCCCTGTTCTTCAGATTGCTGAAGGTTGGACAGTTGAACTTCCTGAAGATGTTTCTGACACACTTTGGAAGAGAACTGACTACACATGGCCTTGCACTTGGTTTGCTCCAAGAACAACTGGTGAAGGTGCATTCAAGACTGCTTATGATGTTATGAACAACTGGGGTGCTAACCATGGTGCTATCTCTTACGGACACATCGGCGCTGACCTTATCACACTTTGTTCAATGCTTCGTATCCCTGTTTGTATGCACAACGTTCCTGAAGAAAAGATTTTCCGTCCTGCTGCATGGAATGCATTTGGTATGGATAAGGAAAGTGCTGACTACAGAGCTTGCCAGAATTTTGGCCCACTTTTCAAAAAATAAAATTATCACTCTAGGAGTTATTCTAAATGGCGAATTTATCATATATGGAAATCCGTGAACAGGTTTGTGATGTATGTCACAAAATGTGGCAACTCGGTTGGGTTGCCGCTAACGATGGTAATGTTTCAGTAAGATTACCTGACGGCAACTTTATGGCAACACCTACAGGAATCAGTAAAAGTTTTATCACACCTGAAAAGCTTGTGATAATCAATGCTCAAGGAGAAGTTCTTGAAGGTGCACCTTACAAACCATCAAGTGAAATAAAAATGCATCTTCGTTGTTTTAAAGAACGTGAAGATGTTGGTGCAGTTGTACACGCTCATCCTCCTACTGCAACAGGTTATGCGGTTGCTGGTAAGAGTCTTGATGAATATTCAATGATTGAAACAGTTATTGCAATCGGTTCAATCCCTCTTACTCCTTATGGTACACCAAGTACTGATGAAGTGCCTGAGGCTATTGCACCATACCTTAAAGAGCACGATGTAATGCTTTTACAAAACCACGGTGCTTTGGCAGTTGGTTGCGACCTTATCACTGCATATTACAGAATGGAAACTCTGGAATTGTTTGCTAAAATTTCTCTTACTGCTCACCTTCTTGGTGGTGCACAGGAAATTTCAAAACCAAAAATTGATAAACTCTTATATTTAAGAGACAATTACTATGGTGTTACAGGCAAACATCCAGGATACAAACATTACAATAAGGAAGATGAATAATGCTTAAGAATATACCAAAAATCTTATCACCTGAAATGCTCAAGGTCCTTTGTGAAATGGGACACAGCGACAGAATTGTTATTGCTGATGCTAACTTCCCTGCTGAAAGTATGGGTAAAAACGCAATAATCCTTCGTGCTGACGGACATTCTGCTACTGATATTCTTGATGCAATTCTTACAGTATTCCCACTTGACACTTATGTTGACTCACCTGTTTGTCTTATGCAGGTTATGGCTGGTGACAACGTCGAAACTCCTATCTGGGACGAATACAAAGCTATTGTCAAGAAACACGATGACAGAGGTGCAGATGCATTCGGTGAATATGAACGCTTTGAGTTCTATGAACAGGCTAAAAACTGTTATGCTATTATTGCTACAGGTGAATCTGCTCTCTATGCAAATCTCATCTTACAAAAGGGTGTTATCTGATGAAATACTGTTTAGCTATTGATATGGGTGCTTCAAGTGGTCGACACATTTTAGGCTACATTGAAGACGGAAAGTTAAAGCTTCAGGAAATTTACCGTTTTGATAATGGTATTGTTGATATTGATGGAACACTCTGTTGGGATGTCCAGAAACTCTTTGAAGAAATCAAAAACGGTCTTAAAGAGTGCAATCGACTTGGAATTCATCCTGAAACAGTTGCGATTGACACATGGGGCGTTGACTATGTTCTTCTTGATAAGGACAAAAAGGAAATAATGCCTGCTGTATCTTATCGTGATGCAAGAACATTAGGAATTCCTGAAGAAATCGACTCAATCATTCCTCGTGATGAATTATATAACCGCACAGGAATTCAGGCGACTAACTACAATTCAATTTATCAGTTGTATTGCGACAAAAAGAGTGGAAAACTCGATAAAGCAGAGTATTTCCTTAAGATGCCTGAATATTTTTCATTTAAGTTGACAGGTGAAATCAGAAATGAATACACCCTTTCAACAACAGGTGGACTTGTCAATACAAAGACATTTGAACGTGACGAAGAAATTCTTAACAAGTTAGGAATCCCACAAAAAATCTTTTCTCCCCTTTCTCTTCCAGGTACTGTTGTTGGTACATTAACTGATGAAGTTAAGGCTGAAATTGGGTTTGATACAACTGTTATTCTCTGTGCATCACACGATACTGCATCTGCTGTTGCCGCTTGTTCAGTTGGTGATAACGGAATTTACATTTCATCAGGTACATGGAGTCTTATAGGTACTGAAAACACTCAGCCTGTTACTTGTGAAAAGGCTATGAACTCAGGTTTCACAAACGAAGGTGGAATCCAGCACCGTTATCGTTTCCTTGAAAACATTATGGGTATGTGGCTTTTACAAAGTATCCGTAAAAACCTTGATAAGAAGTATACTTATGACGAAATGATGAATATGGCTATGGCAAGTGAGTTTACAGAATGTGTAAATCCAAATGCTGAAGACTTTTTAGCACCTGACAGTATGATTGAAGCAATCAGAAACTATTTAGGTAAACCTGAATTGCCAATCGGTGATGTTATTAACTGTGTTTATCATTCTCTTGCAAATGCATATAACGATGCTGTTAAAGTTATTGAAGAAATCAGTAACAAACAAGTTGATGTAATCAATATTGTTGGTGGTGGATGCAAAGATACTTATCTTAATTCTCTTACTGAAAAGATTACAGGCAAAAAAGTTATTGCAGGTCCTGTTGAAGCTACAGCAGCCGGAAATATTATGGTACAACTTATGTATCTTGATAAAAGCCTTGATTTAACAAAAGCAAGAGAGTTAATCAAAAACTCATTCAATAAAAATTAAATCAATTATTTAAGGGATGTCAATTCGGCATCCCTTTTGTTTATTCATTTGTAACATATAATAGGTCTCGTTTATGGCATAATGTACAAAAAAATTTTTTAATTAATTATTCCTTTATTTTGATGTTTTTCTATTGTATAATATACTTGTATATTATTGGAAAGGGATGGTTAAATGACAAAGTCTGAAATCATTGGTAAGGTTAAAGAATTACCAGGCTATATCAAAGACCATTGGAACACACCAAATGAAGGTGAATATCTGACACTCAAGGAATTGGCTGCATATACACTTACACAAGCAGGTTCTTACGTTTTCCTTACTGCATCAGGTATTATTTCATTTTCTGCAGGTTATTTCTGTGGTGCAGTTATGGGTATTGCTGCTATTGACTTTTCAATCATCAATATTATCAGTACAATTGTGGGATATGTTCTTATGTTTATGAATCCTATCGGTGTTCTGATATATGAAAATCACGGCAGACTCACAAATAAAATGAAAGTTTTTGCTCATCTTTCATACGCAGGAAAGCTTGTAATCGGTATAGGATGTTATTTCCTGCCACAAGGTATGTTTGAATCAGTAATTAACGGATTACCTCAACTTGTCGGTAACATGCTTGTTACTGGCGCAATATGGGATTACTTTAACTGGTTTGTCCGCAGAAAGTTCTGTGAAAAGCACGGACGATTCAAGCCATTCATTCTCCTTTGCGGTATTCCTTGTGCATTTTTAATTTCTGCTATTCCTTATCTCCCAGTTCAGGGTATGACATACACAAACAAGTTGATTGTTCTTCACTTTGCTTTCACTCTTATGTCATATTTCTATAACAACTACACAGGTGTTAATACTCTTGTTACATTTATGACACCTAACTCACAGGAAAGACAGAAACTCCATTCAATTGTCCCTATTATTTCAGGTTTCTTCTCATCAGTTGTTGGCGCTCTTCTTCCTATGCTTATTGACGCAACAGGCGGATATTTGAGTCTTCAGACTTATAAAGTATTTATCCCTATTTTCACAATTTCAGGTGCTACTCTTTCATTGTTGGCTGTTTTCTGTAAGGAAAGAATCATTGAACCACCTATGGAAAAACGAGCAAGGGTTACATTCTTTAAAGGTGCTAAAAACGTTCTTAAGAATAAATACTTCTGGATTACTAATATTTCTAATGTAATCGGTCAATGGCATGGACTTGTAGGAAATCTCCTCAGCTGGTGGTTCGTATATTCACTTCGAATGGAATGGTTCTCAGGACTTGCAGCTAACATTGTTGTTATGGGTATGACTGTGGGTAATATCCTCTGCCCTATTCTTACAAAACGATTCCAGAAGAGAAATATCCTTATTTCTTTCCGTGGTATTACAATTCTTACAGTTTTAGGAATTGCACTTGCTGTTAAGATGGAAAATATTGTTATATTTATGATTGCAATGACTCTTAAAAACACAATTGCTCCTGTTGTTGACGGTGTAAATGTGGGTCTTAATGCAGATATTCTTACATATCACCAATGGAAATATGGTGAAAGAGCCGACTCTATGTCAGGTATTTTTGGTTGGTTCTTAAATCCAGTAAATGTTGCAATCGGATACATTATGCCATGGTTACTTTCAATGATGGGCTTTACTTCTGACTGGGACGTACTTTTTGATTCACAGATTCTCAACAATGTATTTACTCTTTACACTTGGGGTTCAGTTGTTGGACTTGTTCTTCTTACAGTTCCATTCATTTTCTATGACCTTACAAAAGAAAAGCACGATATGTGTGTTAAGGAATTAAAAGAAAGAGTTAAAGCTATTC
The DNA here is from genome assembly GCA_045659165.1 of Candidatus Fimenecus sp. Taxonomy (GTDB): domain Bacteria; phylum Bacillota; class Clostridia; order Oscillospirales; family Acutalibacteraceae; genus Fimenecus. The sequence goes on from JAZOWH010000059.1 coordinate 12,208, forward strand.
AAGAAAACGAAAGCGAGGTGTCTGCAGTATGAGTAAAAAAATCGTTTCTCTTATTGCTCTTGTTCTCTGTGTTTGCTTCATTTTCTCTGGATGTGAATCAGTTGGTTCTCTTTTAAGTGGCAGCGATGCAAACATTAAATATGAGATAAAAGATGGCGAAGCAATCGTTAAGAGTGTTCCTAACAAATCAACAGTAACGAAGATTGTTATACCTGATGAAATTGAGGGTGTTCCTGTTACTAAAATCGCTGATTTTGCTGCTACTAACCTTGAATATGTAACAGAGTTCACTATCGGTAAAAACGTAAAAGAAATCGGTGTATGGGCACTTGAAAATAATCAGCATATTACAGCGTATAACATTGACGATGATAACGAATACCTTTGTGATGTTGATGGTGTAATTTACACAAAGGATATGAAGACATTACTCTTCTACCCTATTGCTAAAGATGTAATTGACACCAAAGACAGTGATGGAAACAATATAAAGATTTCAAAATATACAATTCCTGACGGTGTTGAAATAATTCGCTCAAAAGCATTTTATAAATGTGGATATCTTTCAGAAATCAATATTCCTGATTCCGTTAAACGAATTGAAGAAAAAACATTCTTCCGTTGTGACAAAATAAGTCAGATTAAACTTCCACAAGCACTTGAATTCATCGGCAAAGATGCATTCTCATACTGTTACGGACTTACGGAATTGAATATTCCTGCTAATGTAAAACAGATTGATGAATATGCATTTTATAACTGCACAAATCTTTTGACAGTTAATGTGGACAATACAGAGTCTGCTATGACTTTAGGAAACAAATGGTATCCTACAAATCAAGGCAAAAATATCGACGAATTAAAAATTAACTGGAAATAATAAAAAGTTCCCGAAGTTTAAAACTTCGGGAACTTTTTTATAGATTGATATATCAGTTCATTACATACAGTTCTGTAATTCTGTTCCATTTAGCAGGATTTTCTGTTTTGAGTTTTTCAACTTCATCACACACAATCTTTGCACCAAGATATTTTTCCTTTTCTTGTTTTGTTGTGTATCCTGATAACTCCTTGCAGATTCTTTCTGCCTCATCAACAAGCTGGAGATTTTCTTGAACAGAAGAACCATCAAAGTCATCATTATCAAAATCAGCAAACATTGCTCTGATTTTAAGTGCAGTAATCATATTCTTTCTCTTTTCTTCACTTAAATCATAGAAAAGGAATGGGATAATTGAAAGAATTGTGCCAAAAATCGCACAAATGATTGCAACACGCACAAGCGGTGTTCTGAAAGCCTCGTTATATAAGTCATCATAGTTATTTGTAAGTCCATAAGTTCTGAAAACAACCGGCATAAAATAACCTGTTGCAAGAGCTACGATGCTACCGATTAAAATTCCGCCTTGCTCGATGAAGCCTTCAAGTCTGTCGCCTGTTTTGTACTGCTGATAATCCATCATATCTGCTTTCATTGCCGGGAGATAGATAATTGAAACGGCACCAACCATTTCTTTTATGAAAATGCACACAAACAAGAGAACATAGTTTTTATAAAGGAACATCATAAGGCAAAGGCAAACAACCTGAATTGTAAGAGAAATCAGACAAACTTTCTTTTTACCGAGTTTATTGGTAAGTGGTGCTGCTGCAACCATGCCAGGAGTATATGCCTCACCTTTAATAACAGTCATAATTGAATATATTGCAGGGTTGTTCATTCCATAATAGAAAATCCATTGGAAAATATATCCGTAACCCTGATTTAAGAAACTGAGCCACTGGGAAACATTGATTATCCAGAAATATTTATTATGGGAAACCTTTTTAAGACCCTCAATGAAATTCATTTTCTGAACATATTGTTTTGGTACAATAACTCTTTCCTTTGTGCCAAAGACACAGAGCATACTGATAATTACACCTATTGTACAGAAAATCGGGAATCCGATACGATATGTTCTCATATCATCGAGTGGTCCTATAAGAGGCATAACAGGATTTATAACTGTTGGTGCAAAGGAATAGATAATTGAACTGATTTCGATTATCCATGAACGCTCCTTTGAGTTTGCAGACATAACCTGAACAAGGCCTGAATAAGCCGAGCTATAAAACGGTGAAAAGAACTGAAGCAATGTATAGCACACAAAAACTGCAACAAGTTTCTGATTATATTCCATTGTTTCATAAGGAAGATAAACAAAAATCGTACCAATAACTGCAGTTGGAAGTCCCAATGCCAATATGTATGGTCTGAACTTGCCCATTTTGCTCTTTGTGTTATCAAAAAGCATTGCTCGAGTTGGTGCTATAAGCAACATAATGAGTGTTGAAATAACATTCATTGTCTGCAAGTCCATAGCAGTAATACCGATTGATGCACCAACAATCATACTACCTGCACTGAGTCCTATCATACCAACAATGGCAGTAATAAAGTAAACACCAGCACCACCCACAGAATATGCTGCAATTTCCTTATACGGCACATAGCTTCCTTGTGGTGCATTACTCCAATTTGATTTAACGGTTTTAATTCCGTTTGATATTTTCTCTGTTAATCCTTTTTTCACAAAATCACCTTCTTAAATGATTATATAACCATTCAACTTCAAAATCAATTATATCTTGAAAATTCTATAAAAGTATTGTAAAATATCAGTATAAAATTTAAAAAGGAGAATGGAAAATGGATTTTTCAATTTTTGACTCATTTGATATGAGTGTATTCACTTTCTTCGGTGAACAGATTCAGAGTGTAACTATGAATATCGTTGCAAACTTCATCACTTTCTTCGGTGGTTCTGAATTCGTTATACCAATGGCTGTTTTAGGTCTTGTATTAAGTTTCTTCAAGAAAACTCGTAAATTCGGTATGGCTGTCCTTTTTGCAGTTCTTGTAGGCACACTCGTTACAAACCTTATTATGAAGCCTTTGTTTGCTCGTCCTCGTCCTTATGTTTACTATGCGGACAACCCTCTATTTATGAGTTGGTACGAATTTGCTGGTGCTCATATTGAAAGCGATAAGTCATTCCCATCAGGTCACACAACTGCAGCATTTGAAATCGGTGTTGCACTCTTCCTTGTACTTAACAAGAAGTACAGCTGGATTTTCCCTGTTTTCTCAGCACTTGTTGGTCTTTCAAGAATTTACCTTATGGTTCACTATGTAACAGATGTTCTCGGCGGTGTTCTTGTTGGTACATTCGCAGGCATTATGGGTTATGTTATAATGAATGCAATTATTAAAAATACAAAGATTGCTGAATTCGATTTAATTGAAAAAATTAAAAAGAAAAAAACATAAATACCGGTTATTTTTCTCACCTGTGTCAAAACTTGATACAGGTGATTTTTTATGCATAAAAGAATTTGTATTGCCTTTTTCACTCTTATTATGATATTCGGCATTTTGATAACTAATCTTGGAATAATTTTTTCAGGTGTCGGAATCTATAAAACCTCGCAGAATAAAAACACAAGAAGTATTGAAATCTCCCAATCACGAGGTATGATTTATGACACAAAAATGAGAAAAATTGTGAACAATTCAGTTGATACTGTCACAGTGTCATTACCTACTACAAAGGCATTTAACATACTGAGAGAATTTCTTACCAGGGAGCAAAGTGAATCTCTTTATGAAAATATGAAAAATGGAAAAATCAGCATTCTTGATATACCAAAAAGATTTTATGACAATCATGTGAAATCTGTGGCTTGTATCAACCGATATGTTGAAAACCAGCCTTGTGTTCATCTTATAGGACATCTTGATGAAAATGGTCAAGGTGTTATGGGACTTGAAAAAGCTTATGAAAGTTATCTTTCACTTCAAAACGGCAGTATGAAAGCCTTTTGGAACATTGACGCTCTTGGGAACATTCTTACTGGTGAAGGTATAAATTTTGAAAATGAAAACTACATGTCCCCTGCTGGGATTCAGTTGACAATAGACCTTGATATTCAGAAAATTGCAGAAGAGTCGCTAATAGAAACAAGCATAAATAAAGGTGCTGTTGTAATTCTCAATTCACATACCAACGAAATTCTTGCAATTGCATCTGTACCAACATTCAATCCCAATGACATCTCGTCAGTATTAAATAGCACTGACTCACCTTTAATTAACAGAAGTCTGACACCTTATAGTGTAGGCTCTGTTTTCAAGCCCTTTGTGGCCGCTTGTGCAGTTGAAAATAGTATTAAATTTACACACACATGCACCGGAAGCATTACCATAAACGGAACAACATTCAAATGCAGTAACAACAACGCTCATGGTAGTGTTGATATGAACTCTGCTATGGAAGAATCTTGTAACACATATTATATTGCCTTGGGACAAAAAATCGGCAAAGAAAAACTTATTTCGCTCTGCAATGATTTTGGTCTTGGGAAAAGCATAGAAATTGCTGATAATTTCAATGTTAAATCAGGAATACTACCATCAATTGAATCAATAAACTCTGCTCAATCTCTTGCAAATTTTTCTTTTGGTCAAGGAAATCTGCTTTCGAGTCCATTACAGATGGCTGTGGCATATTCTTGCTTTGCAAATGGTGGTTATTATCGTCCACCTACCCTGATGAAAGGAATTATTGATAAAAATGGTAACACAATTCAAAGAGTAAAATTACCACAAAGTTATCGCATCCTCAACAGTAGAACTGTAAAGGCTTTAGATTCGATTTTAAGCAACGTTGTCACATCAGGCAATGGTAAACTAGCAAACTCTCAAAAAACGAAAAATCACGGAAAAACAGCAACAGCACAAAGTGGTTGGTATGATAATGGACGTGAAATAACTCACACCTGGTTCTGTGGATATTTCAGCCATAACGATACAACATATACAGTTGTTATCTTCAAAGATGACGGATATTCAGGTGCAGTTGATTGTGCACCTGCATTCAAGTATATTTCTGACGAAATCGCGCAAATAAAATAAACTGATTTCAGCAAAAATAATTAAAGAAACTATTGACAAGCGCAATAAAAATATATATAATATTTGAGCAACCGTGTTAAGGGCCAATAGCTCAGTTGGTTAGAGCATCCGGCTCATAACCGGACGGTCCGGGGTTCGAGTCCCTGTTGGCCCACCATTCCGGTTGTTAATAGAATATAGGGGTATAGCTCAGTTGGTAGAGCAGCGGTCTCCAAAACCGCGTGCCGTGGGTTCGAATCCTACTGCCCCTGCCATAAGATGCATCTACTAGTTATTCGGTGGATGCATTTTTTAATTTCAAATAGTAGATATATGGATGAGAACCCGTAGGGTCTGAGCGTTAAGAAAACGATTCGGTGAATCGTTTTTAGCGAAGAGCACAATGCGAATTCCCCATTCGCATTGTGAGTTTAGCATTCGAATCCTACTGCCCCTGCCATAAGATGCATCTACTATTTATTTAGTGGATGCTTTTTTAATATAATATGGAAGTCAGGAGATATTGTTATGAATATATTTAATCTTTTCAAGGAAAAGAAAACTATACTTAGTTGTACAGATATAAATATCCGTGACCCGTTTGTACTTTGTGAAAACGGGATATATTATATGTACGGCCCAAGAGCTAAAAATTTTGGAATAAAAACCGGTGGTTTTGATGTTTACACTTCAACAGACCTTAAAAATTGGAGTCAACCTGTTGAATGTTTTAACTCAAAAAATCACAAGATGAATTTCATGGTAAACTGGGCACCTGAAGTTCATAAATACAAAGACAAATACTATATGTTTGCAACATTCACCAGAAAAAGTAATAGATTAAGAGGCACATTTATATTGGTATCTGACAGTCCTATGGGTCCTTTTGTACCACATAGCAACGGTGCTGTTACACCTGAAAAATGGGAATGTCTTGATGGTACACTTTATATAAATAATGATGGTAAACCATACATAGTTTTCTGTCATGAACATACACAGATTATTGATGGAACAATCTGTTATGCACCATTAAGCAATGACCTTACTGAAATCATCGGTGAACCCGTTACAATGTTCAAGGCATCTGAACCTTATTGGGCAGACAAAAGCAAGTTTAAGTGTGAACACAGGATTACTGATGGCCCATTTATGTACCGTACAAAGACAAATGAGCTTTTAATGCTGTGGTCAACATTTATCAAAGGCAACTATGCGCAATGTCTTGTTAAATTCAATGGTGGTGAGATTGGTATGGATTTTCTTCATCTGCCTCCACTTGTTGACGATGACGGTGGTCATGGAATGTTATTTAAAGACATTAACGGTAATCTTCAACTTACATATCATACGCCAAATACAAGATGTCACGAGCATCCACACTTCGTTTCCGTTAGTGATATTGGTGAAAAAATTGTTATAGAATAAAAAAAGAGGTAGCATAATCAATGCTACCTTTTTGTTATTCATTTTTTAATGATTCAAGTCTTTCTGCTTCCTGTTGTGTTATTTTTGCAGTTTCTTCACTGAATCGGCACACGAATTCAGGTAATCCTGAGAAAGAACCTGTTTCAGTATAACATACTGCTGCACATACATTGCAGAAATGACGATATTTACATGTTGTACACTGTATCGGCAATGTGATTGACTCTGTATATTCTTTCACCTTTCGCCACGCCTCTGCAAAGCCTAATGTTTTAATATCAAATGATTTATCGACCAAGCCACAAAGTGACATCTCACCATTTTTATTAACCCAGCAACTTGTCTTTCCTGCTCTGCAACGAACTTTGCCCGGTTCAACTTCTTCAATACATTCTTTTTCAAACATATCGATTCCCATTTTCATACCTTTGGCACGATTCATAAAATCATCAGGGGTATATCGCAAAAGTGACCAACCAACACGACATTTTGCAGCCTGAACAGGGTCAAGACGATGGTCATTTTCACCGACGGCTTTACCTGTTCTTATCTGTGGGTACATATATGGTGTTGTCTTAATATGAAGATTAAGACGGTTTGCAGTCTCAAATATACCTTCCATATCTTCATAGTTTTCTTTAGCAAGACTACAATTAAGTCGTACCTCAATGCCCAATGAACGCATATGCTCAATGTTCTTGATTACAGTAGAAAATCCTCTTACACCTGTCAGCTTTTCATAAGTATCATCACTTGAACCGTAAAGAGAAACATTAAGTCTGCTTGGTGGATTTTTTTTAAACAGTTCTGCAATTTTACCACTTAAAAGATATCCATTTGTATTAATTGAAATAACAAGTCCAAGCTTTTTAAGTTCAGTATAAATGTATGGGAAATCATCTCTGATAAGTGGTTCACCACCTGTTAAAAGAAGAAATATCATTCCCTCTTGGACAGCCTTTTTTCCTGTTTCTATCCACCAATCTGCAGATAATTCATCTTTTTTATGATTACATTCAGACGAATGAACATAACACATTTTGCAATTAAAATTACATCTTGATGTGAGTTCAAAGGTTCCGGATACAGGTATTCCCTTTTCCTTTCCCTTCTGATGCAGATACGTAGAAATTATAGGCTCAGCAGATGATGTATTATTTAATTTTGCTTCCTTATTCATAACTAATCATTCCATATTTCATCTTTTAAAAAGGTTACAGCGCTCTCATCCTTCAAACAAGAATACGCATAAACAGGCAGAATCTCTGCCATTTTACTTGCAAGAGAAGAAACTATTTCCACAGTCTCTTTTGTGCTGTTATATGTAAATTTCCCAACAATTTTCATAAAAGCTTCCATTGAAGACAGCTTTTTGATTTCATTGCTACTTCCTATTGAAAGGCAAACTAATGCTTTTATAGGAAGTTTTTTCTTTTTACATATTTTTGATGTACCACAAAAAGGAATTCCTTCTGCATAGAATATTCCGTCTTCGCAATATACAGCAGCACGGTCACCATTTATTGTTTCGGCATTCAAATACTTTTTCCACAATGATGCCTGTGTAGATTTTCCCACCTGCTTATCCCCCACAAAGAGGATTGCTTGTCCCTCATACTCAACGAATGAACAATGTATAATTCCTATACCCTTTTCCAACAGCATTGAAGGTAAATCTATACTTTCAAAAATAGTTATTTCACGCAAATCATCAGGATAATTGATATACAATTCCGAATTATTCACCTTACAGGCAAAATAAATGTACTGACGAAGTTTACTATTGAAATACGCTGAATATTCCTTTATGTTGCCATCATAATATATCTTTTTTCTATTTGAACTGAAAACAAGCTCACCGGTCTGAGGTGGTAGGCTATCAGTTCTTATTACGTTAATTTTATAGTCAGGTTTTGAAAAGTCGGACAAAAACTTTGAAAACTCCGCTTCAGGTTGAATACATTCTTCACTTTCAAGCTCAAGTGAGTATCCACAGAAAATATATTTACGGCTTTGCATAATCTACAAAAAGCACCTCACTGCTTTCCTTAATAAAATGATGCGCAGGAATCTGTTTGAACTGTCCTGCTTTTAACTCACCTGCATTTGAACGGAATGTTATTCCACCAAAATAATCACCGTCGGCATCGACTCTTTTAAAATATACATACACATCCGATGAAATATCACTTGATGAAATATTCTTTATGTTTAAGACTTTATCAAGTTGCATAATCTCAAATGTATCTGTACAAAGAGAAAGCTTATTTTCAAAGAAAACCTTGTTTTCTTCTCTTATCTCAAGGATTTTTTCGTCTTTAGAAATTGACTGTGCATTTTTTTCAAGAACAGTCACTGCCTTATTGGAAGGAAGTGTTGTTATTTCAAAAAGATATTCTTTTTGTTCGGTTGCAACGTAAATTCGTACAAGCTGAATGTCTTTATCAGAGATATTCTTTATCTTTAATGCAAAAACATCCTCTGCCTTCCTGAAACTTCCATCTTCAGGAAACTCTCCATTATAAAGAAATGCATTTGTAATTTCTATATCTTCACTGAGCAATGTGGGGAATTCTTTTCCATGGAACACAATCTGACCATTATTCCCGCCATTATTCTTGGATTTATCTGCACAACCACCAACAAAAATGAGAATCAAAACAAGAAATATAGGTAAAAGCTTTTTAAAGTTTTTCATATTAATCTGTCACCCTAATAAACTATAAAGCCGAGTCACCGTTTTGGTAACCCGGCTTTACTTATAATTTATGATTCAAATACGTTTGTGTCAGCCATTGGAACATGGTAACAAACTGTATCCTGCATACCTGGTGTGTATGCTACGCATCCAGTAGTTTCCTGGAAAATAGTAAGTCCAGGCTGTCCCGGAATCTGTACAGGACAAACTAACTCAGCATTATTAGAATAAATAGAACACCCTGCTGAAATTGTAGTTGATAAGTTCAATTCAAAAAATTCAATATTTGGTTTTACATATTTTTTCATGCAAAAACACCTCCAATGATACTGAGTAATTTCTTGATGAAATTCATAATAATTGTGAAGATGCTTTCAATCATATCAGCACCTGGCTCATCAGGAGTATCAATATCATCTGCTGGAGCCTTTTCAACAACAATTGTTTCTGTCTTGATACTTTCATCAATCATACCGCTTCTGTCGAAGAATATGATTTCGTAATCAGTTTCACCTGACTGCTGAACAACAAATGTAAATGTCCATACTTTGTTGCCATTCTCGTCAATTGCACAATCAGTAATTTCGATACCATCAACTGTTACTGCAACAACATCAGCAGGTGTTGTTACCTTGAGAGTAGCTTCCTTACCTTCTGTGAATGACTTATCAGACCATTCAATTGAAACATTTTCATCAGTAATTGTATTTGATGTGTTATTGTTCATAACTCTTTTTACTGCGTAACCTGCCATCTCACCTGTTGAACGGTTAACGTTGAATGATACAGCATCACCTGATTCAGGATATGTTGTATGTGCCCACTTGAATGATGTGAGAGAAACAACAGAATCAGAAGTATTAACAATTACGATTGGATAAATTGTTTCGTAAACGCCTTCGTTAGTAATCTTGTTTTGATTCCAGATGATAGCAGAGTTCATCTTGTAGAACTGTTCATGAGAACCTTCAACGTCAATCTTGTTAGGACTCTTTTCGTTAGTGTTCATAATGATAACTTCTGCTTTTTCACTACCTGAAACAACCTTCATACCAAGCTGAAGACTTGCCAATGCATATGCATCCTCTGCACGTACATTAAATGCGATAGCCTGATTCTTACCAAGATAAAGCTCGTTGTTAGGACCCTGTGTCTTATAAGTTGAAATAATTTCTTCGATGCCATTACCCTTGTTACCATCGATGAAGAGTGAGCCTGTATAACCCATCTCAAGAATTTCATCACTGTAGTATTCTTCAGCAGAGATAATTGTATCTCTGATTTCCTTATATGCAGGAGCAAATTCACCGTCAGCATAATATGCATCACCAATAACATCTGAACTTAAATCTTCACCTGCACCTGCTGGATTAAAGATTCTTACAGAGTCAATGTAGATGCTGTAAGCATTTGTATCATCTTCTGCACCATGAACATAGTTAGGGTCAAAGGCACGAGAATAAATAGGCTTGATAACAACTTTGTATGTTCCGTAACCAAGTTCACGAGCACTGATTACAGGAACCTGATACATACCATTTTTTGTTTCTGTGTCAGGGAGAAGTGCACCTTCATCATCAACAGCATAACCATAGTATGTACTTACAAGGTAATTCTTGTAAATCTTTGTTGAACCTTCTTTGTAAATTGATACAAGCACTGCACCTGTATCATTATTTGTAACACTGAACAAGTCGAAACCTGTACCACAGAATGTAAATTCAGCAGTTGGTTCTTTACCTGTTGAAGCATTATCAATAGTTGTGTACTTAGCATTACCTAATGAATATGTGTAGCTGTCATC
>JAZOWH010000060.1:0-6175 GCA_045659165.1 Candidatus Fimenecus sp.
GCGTCCTGCAAACTCAATCTGGCTTTGGGGTGAAGGCAAAAAGCCTGCTCTTTCACCATTTAAAGAACTTTACGGCATCAAGGGTGCTGTAATTTCAGCGGTTGACCTTCTTAAGGGTATCGGCAAATGTGCAAAGATGGACACACCTGATGTCCCTGGCGCAACAGGATATATTGATACAAACTTTGTGGGCAAGGCAGAAGCTGCTGTTGATGCTCTTAAAAATGGTTGCGACTATGCATATATTCACATTGAAGCTCCTGATGAATGTGGCCACAGACGTGAACCTGAAAACAAGGTTCGTGCTATTGAGATTATTGACGAACAGGTACTTCCTATTCTCTTTGAAGGTCTTAAGGATTATGATGACTATAAGATTATGATTCTTCCTGACCATCCAACACCAATTGTTACTGCAACTCATGCTTCTGACCCTGTTCCATTTATGATATATCATAAGAACAACGAGGTAGCTGGTGTTGATACTATCAACGAAGAAACAGCAAAGGCAACAGGACTTTTTGTAGAAAGTGGCGTTGCACTTATGAAGAAATTCTTGGAGGACTAATACAAATGAGTTATAACAGAGATACAATTTGCGTTCAGGGTGCTTATCAGCCAAAGAACGGTGAACCACGAGTACTTCCTATTGTTCAGAGTACAACATTTAAATATGATACAAGTGAAGCTATGGCTAAGCTTTTCGACCTTGAACCAGGTTATATGTACACTCGTCTTGCTAACCCTACAAGTGATGCAGTAGCACAGAAAATCACAATGCTTGAGGGTGGTGTTGCAGGTGTCCTCACATCTTCAGGTCAGGCTGCTAACTTCTTCTCACTCATTAACATTATGGGGGCTGGTGACCACTTTGTTTCAGCGGCTACAATTTACGGCGGTACATTCAACCTTTTTAATGTTACAATGAGAAAGTTAGGCATTGATGTTACATTTGTTGACCCAAATGCAAGTGAAGAAGAAATTCAGGCTGCATTCAAGCCTAACACAAAGGCACTTTTTGGTGAAACAATTGCAAACCCATCACTTGACATTCTCGACATTGAAAAATTTGCAAAGATTGCTCATGCAAATGGTGTTCCACTTATTATTGACAATACTTTCCCTACACCAATTAATTGTCGTCCATTCGAATTTGGTGCTGATATTGTTACACATTCAACAACAAAGTATATGGAAGGTCATGCTAATATTATCGGTGGTGCAGTTATTGACAGCGGTAACTTTGACTGGGAACAGAACGATAAATTCCCTGGACTTACACAGCCTGATGACAGTTATCACGGTGCTGTTTATACTAAAGATTTCGGCAAAGCAGGTTATATCACAAAAATCGTTGCTCAGCTTCTTCGTGACTACGGTTCAACTCCTGCTCCACAGAACTCATATTACCTTAACTTAGGTCTTGAAACTCTTCACCTTCGTATGGAAAGACATTGTAGCAACGCTCTTGCAGTTGCAAAATATCTTGAAGCAAATGACAAGATTTCATGGGTTAACTACCCTGCTCTTCCTGGCAACAAGTATTACGACCTTGTACAGAAATACATGCCAAACGGTACTTGTGGTGTTGTTTCATTCGGTGTTAAGGGTGGCAGAGATGCAGCTGAAAAGTTTATGAACTCACTTAAGCTTGCTGCAGTTGTTACTCACGTTGCAGATGCAAGAACTTGTGTTCTTCACCCTGCTTCATCAACTCACAGACAGTTAAGTGACCAAGAATTGGTTGAATGTGGTGTATCACCTGACCTTATCAGATTCTCAGTTGGTATTGAAAATGTCAACGATATTATTGCTGATATTGAACAGGCACTTACACAGATATAAAAAATAACGGCAGCTCTAACGAGTTGCCGTTTTTATTTATTCATTTATTTAAAACATTGTCTCAAAAATTGAAACGTATTCAGGGAACAATGGTGTAAATTTAAGGATGATGAGTGCCACACCAGCACCTACGATAAATCCACCGATAACCTCAGGAATTGTATGTCCTTCAACCTTTTTAAGTTTCTTAAGGTCTTTACCAAGAACTGCTTCACGAACAAGTTTGAATTCATCTGTAAGTTTACCCATTGGAAGTCTGACTTTAACTGCATCAAACATTGTAATAAACGCAAACACGCCTGCTACTGCAAAAATGTTTGAATCCCATCCTTCAAGAGCACCAATACAAGTACAGAGTGAAATAACTGTTGCAGTATGTGAACTTGGCATTCCACCAAGCTTGAAAAGTGTTCCCATTGTAACTTTCTTTGCTTCTTCACCGTTCTTTTTATCAATAAAATATTTCACCGAATTAATAATAACTTTCATTAACTGTGCCACAAACCATGCACAAAGACAAACTAAAAATATTCTCATAGTTACTCCTTAAATCTTTTGTTTATATAATTTTACAATATATGACAAGAAAAAGCAAGTAAATATAAAAATATATATTTTCTTTTTGACAAATTAGTCAAATGGTATATGTTTTTTTAGTGCAATACTACAAAGTTCAACATTTGGTGTTATTTGTGTTTGAAAATTACTGTATATAGTGTTATTATTGATTTGACAAAATTATTATTGGAGGATGTTATAAAATGGCAAAAAACAAAAAGAATGCTATTCCTGAAACAGGCATTTATGACGCTAAACAGTTAGGCGTTCCAAAAATGGTTGTATTAGGATTCCAGCACATGTTCGCAATGTTCGGTGCAACTGTTCTTGTTCCTCTTCTTACAGGTCTTGACGTTGCAACAACACTTCTCATGGCAGGTCTTGGAACTCTTCTTTTCCACGTTATCACAAAATTTAAGGTTCCTGCTTTCCTCGGTTCTTCATTCGCATTCCTTGGTGGTTATGCTGCTGTTGCACCAAAACTTGGTGAAGACGGCTCTATTCCTAACAAAGAACTTCTTCCTTATGCTTGTCTTGGTGTTGCATGTGCAGGTCTTGTTTATCTTGTACTCGCAGGTATTATCAAGCTTGTTGGTATTAAGAAGGTTATGAAATTCTTCCCACCTGTTGTTACAGGTCCTATTATCATTGCTATCGGTCTTGGTCTTTCAGGTTCAGCTGTTAACAACTGTGCTGCTAACTGGCCACTTGCTCTTATTGCACTTGCTATCGTTGTTATCTTCAACATCTGGGGCAAAGGTATGGCAAAGATTATTCCTATTCTTTTAGGTGTTGTTGGTGCTTATATCGTTGCTATCCTTGTTGGTAACGTTGGTGGTGTTGAAGGTTGGGCAATCGACTTTACAGCAGTTAAAGAAGCAGCTTGGATTGGTCTTCCAATTCATAAGGAAGCAACTATCCTTGGTGTTGACTGGTCAAACAAGAGCCTTATTATCAGCGCAATCATTGGTATTATGCCAATTGCTCTTGCTACAATGATGGAACATATCGGTGATATTTCCGCTATCAGTGCTACTGTTGGTAAGAACTACATCAAAGACCCTGGTCTTCACAGAACACTTACAGGTGACGGTCTTGCAACTACAATCGCATCACTCTTTGGTGCTCCTGCTAACACAACTTACGGTGAAAACACTGGTGTTCTTGCACTTTCAAAGGTTTATGACCCTAAAGTTATCAGACTTGCTGCTATTTTTGCAGTTGTGCTTTCATTCTCACCTAAATTTGCTGCAGTAATCAACTCTCTTCCAACTGCTATTATCGGTGGTATTTCATTCGTTCTCTATGGTATGATTTCTGCTATCGGTGTTCGCAACGTTGTTGAATCAAAGGTTGACTTTACAAAGAGCCGTAATCTTATCGTTGCTGCTATTATTCTCGTTACTGCTCTCGGTCTTTCAAGCGGTGCAACATTTACAATCGGTGGTGTTACAATCACACTTTCTGCTCTTGCTTGTGCATCTATCGCAGGTATTGTTCTTAATGCAATTCTTCCTGGCAAGGACTATGAATTCACAGAAGAATAGCCAAAGGACACAGGCGTAAACTTCGCAGTAGGACAAAATTCAAAACGTCTTGAAAAATAAGACAAATAAGTTTTAAAACATAAGTTATCCCCACGGATTAAGTTCTGTGGGGATTTTTATTTTCGGTGAGAGTAGCCTCACCCTACTTGTTATTCTGATAAAAAAGTGGTAAAATATATCTGGTGACAAAATATGATTAAGAATGACAAAACAAAAGGAATTATATATATTATCATTTCTGCCTTTTTCTTTGCCCTTATGGGGCTTTTCGTTAAGTTGTCGGGAGATTTGCCTATAATTCAGAAAAGCTTTTTCAGAAATGCTGTGGCAATGATTTTTGCACTAGTGTTAATTACGAGAAACAAGGAATGGGCATTACCCAAAGGGAAAAATGCAGGATTTTTGCTTATCCGTGCTATTGCGGGTACATCGGGAATCCTTTGTAATTTTTATGCTCTCAGTAATATGAATCTTGCCGATGCATCAATGCTTAACAAGTTATCCCCTTTCTTTGCTGTTGTGTTTTCATTATTTATTCTTAAAGAGAAAGCAAATTTAAAGCAAATTTTGGCGGTTGTAATGGCGTTTATAGGTGCTTTATTCGTTATGAAACCCACATTCTCATTCGAAGGCTTCCCTGCTTTTATGGGCTTTTTAGGTGGTCTTGGTGCAGGTCTTGCTTATGCTTGTGTAAGAAAGCTCACTCAAAACGGATTTAAAGGAAATCTGATTATTTTCTATTTCTCGGCTTTTTCTTGTGTTGTAACTCTTCCATGGATGATTCTTGACTTTACACCAATGTCACCTGAACAGTGGTTGTTCTTAATTCTTGCAGGACTTTCAGCCAGTGGCGGTCAATTCTTCATCACAACTGCTTACTCCAAAGCACCTGCAAAGGAAATTTCCATCTATGATTACTCACAGATTATATTCACAACACTTTTAAGCCTTGTTGTATTTGGTGATTTACCTGACGCATTAAGCTTTATCGGTTATGGAATTATTATTTCAGCAGCTGTGTTCAATGCGTGGAATTCATTAAAGAAAAGGTCGTCAAATTGACTTTATATAAGGAATAGGATATAATATATCCAATTTATTATCAGAGGTTGTTCCTATGGAAACAAAAAAGCAGAAAATAAATCTTATTGAGATTTATCCTATAATTAAAGAGAAAATTGATAACGGCGGTACTGTGCAGTTACCAATTACAGGTAAAAGTATGCGACCTTTACTTGTATGGGGCAGAGATACTGTTGAAATCGTTAAATGCGATAATCCTAAAAAAGGTGACATAATCTTTTATCTTCGTGATAATGGTCAATTTGTGCTTCACCGTATAATTGGTACAGACGAAAACGGATATATTCTTTGTGGTGATAATCAATGGGATAAGGAATATGGTATAAAAGACCATAATATTATTGCAGTTGTAAGGTCAATCACACGAAAAGGCAAAATTCTTCAGGTTACAAAAATTCCGTACAGAATATACAGTAGTGTTTGGATGGCTATGATGCCTGTTAGAAAACCTATTCTTCGCACTTCACGAAAAATCAAACCTGTATTAAAGAAAATAATCCTTAAACTTGGTTTAGGAAAACTTTTTCTTAAACTTGGATTAATGAATAAAATATAAGAAAAGGCTCTCGTTTGAGAGCCTTTTTTCTATCTTAATCTTCTGTTTTTCTCCATACCATCTTATTCACAACGCCTGTGTATGACTGAATAAGCTTCACAACTTTATTTGAAACATTTTCGTCAACATAATCTGGTACTGGAATACCTAAATCATCATTTTCATTCATCATAACTGCTGTATCAACTGCCTGAAGAAGTGACTTTTCACTGATACCAGCAAGAACAAAGCAAGCTTTATCAAGTGCTTCAGGTCTTTCGGTTGAAGTACGGATACAAATTGCAGGGAATGACTTACCAATAGATGTGAAGAATGAACTTTCTTCAGGTAATGTACCACTGTCAGAAACGACTGCAAATGCATTCATCTGTAAACAGTTATAATCGTGGAAACCGAGTGCCTCGTGCTGAATAACTCTTTTATCAAGTTGGAAACCACTTTCTGCGAGACGCTTTTTACTTCTTGGATGACAAGAATAAAGGATTGGCATATCATATTTTTCTGCCATTTTGTTGATTGCATTAAAAAGAGAAAGGAAATTCTTTTCTGTATCGATATTTTCTTCTCTGTGAAGTCGGATCGTAGC
>JAZOWH010000061.1:0-4527 GCA_045659165.1 Candidatus Fimenecus sp.
CCTCGACTTCACAGTTGATGAATCTTGTGGTAAGTGTACTCCATGCCGTATCGGTACAAAGAGACTTCGTGAAATGCTCGAAAAGATTACTGACGGTAAGGCAACACTTAAAGACCTTGACGAACTTGAGGAACTTTGCTACTACATCAAAGAAAACTCACTTTGTGGTCTTGGTCAGACTGCTCCAAACCCTGTTCTTGCAACTCTCAAATTCTTCCGTGACGAATATATTGCTCACGTTGTTGATAAGACTTGTCCTGCAGGTGTTTGTAAGAAACTTGTTAAGTATGAAATCGTTGCTGACCAGTGTAAGGGCTGTACACTTTGTGCAAGAAAGTGTCCTGTTGGTGCTATCAGCGGTTCAGTTAAGAATCCTCACGAAATTGATACAAACAAGTGTATCAAGTGTGGCGTATGTATCGATTCATGTAAATTCGGTGCAATTATTAAGAAGTAAGGAGAGTGCAAGATAATGGTAAATATTAAAATCAATAATAGACCTTATACAGTACCAAAGGGCAGCACTATCCTTGAAGCTGCTCGCTATGCGGGTATTGAAATCCCAACACTTTGCTACCTCAAGGAAATCAACCAGATTGGTGCTTGCCGTATCTGTATGGTAGAAGTTAAGGGTGCAAGAAGCCTTGTTGCTGCTTGCGTATTCCCAGTAAACGAGGGAATGGAAATTTTCACAAACTCAGAAAGAGTAAGACATTCAAGAAAAATGACTCTTGAACTTATCCTTTCAAATCACGATAGAAAATGTCTCTCTTGTGTTCGTAGCGGAACTTGTGAACTTCAGAAGCTTTGCAAGGATTTCGGTGTAGATATCGAAGACAGATTTGACGGTGAAATGGTTCGTTACAACTTTGACGATTCAGCAGCACATATGGTAAGAGATAACAACAAGTGTATCCTTTGCCGTCGTTGTATCGCAGCTTGTGACCAGCAGGGTATTTCAGTTATCGGTGCAAATGCTCGTGGTTTTGATACTCATGTAAGCTCAGCATTTGATAAAGACCTTGCAGATGTTTCATGTATCTCTTGTGGTCAGTGTATCGTTAACTGTCCAACAGGTGCTATCGTTGAAAAGGATGATACAGATAAGGTTCTCGCAGCTATCAATGACCCTGAAAAGTTCGTTATTGTTCAGACTGCTCCTTCAATCCGTGCAACACTCGGTGAATCTTTCGGTATGCACATCGGTACAAATGTTGAAGGTAAAATGGTTGCAGCTCTTCGTCGTCTTGGCTTTGATAAAGTATTCGATACAGACTATGCAGCTGACCTTACAATTATGGAAGAAGCTAATGAACTTCTTGATAGAGTTCGGAATGGTGGCACACTTCCAATGATTACATCTTGTTCACCAGGTTGGATTAAATACTGTGAACACTACTATCCAGAACAGATTCCTCATCTTTCAAGCTGTAAATCACCACAGCAGATGTTCGGTGCAGTTATGAAGACATACTACGCTGAAAAGATGGGTATCGACCCTAAGGATATGGTTGTTGTTGGTATTATGCCATGTACAGCTAAGAAATTTGAAACAAAGCGTGATAATCAGGCTGCTTCAGGTTACCCTGATGTTGATATTGCTCTTACAACAAGAGAACTTGCAAGAATGATTGAAAGCGCTGGTATCTTCTTCAAACATCTTCCTGACGAAGAATTTGACACTCCATTTGGCGAAAGCACAGGTGCATCAACAATCTTCGGTGCAACAGGTGGTGTTATGGAAGCTGCTCTTCGTACAGCAGTTGAAAAACTCACAGGTGAAACACTTGAGGACGTTAACTTCACAGCAGTTCGTGGTATGGACGGCGTTAAGGAAGCTGAATATGATGTTGCAGGCAAGAAGATTAAGGTTGCAGTAGCATCAGGTACAAAGAACGCTAAAGTTCTTATGGACCAGATTAAGAACGGCACAAGCGAATATCTCTTCATCGAGATTATGGGTTGCCCAGGTGGCTGTATCAACGGTGGTGGTCAGCCAATTCAGCACGCTGTTGTTCGTAACTTCGTTGACCTTAAGGCTCGTCGTGCAGAAGCACTTTACACAGCTGACAGAAACAACGCAGTTAGAAAGTCACACGAAAATGAAGCAATCAAGACTCTTTACACAGAGTTCCTTGGTGAACCAGGAAGCCATAAGTCTCACGAAATTCTCCATACTTCATATGTGGCAAGAAAGAAATATTAATTTCTTGAATAGTTAAAATAAACGGGGAGCATAGCGATATGCTTCCCGTTTTGAGAGTTATGACAAAGGAAAAAATGAAATCAGGCACTCAAAATATGACAACGGGTAATCCGTTGAAACTTATTATCTCTTTTGCAATTCCCATAATGCTTACAAGTCTTGTGCAACAGTTTTATAATGTTGCGGATACATATATTGTGGGTAAATATATTTCTGACGATGCTCTTGCAGCTGTTGGTGCAGTAGGGCCTATGAGTGGTCTGCTTGTTGGTCTTGCAATGGGACTAACAGACGGATTTTCTATTCCCGTTGCCCAGTCATTCGGTGCAGGGGATAAGAAACTCACAAATCATTATGCAGGAAATGCAATTTCTCTTACCATAGTTGCGACTGTCATTATGACAGTTATTTCATTTATATTGATGAAACCGATTTTGCGACTTATGGGTACACCGTCCAACATTTTTCAGGACGCATATACGTATGTTATCATAAATTATCTTGGTATGTTCACAAGAACAATTTATAATGTTCTTGCAGGTATTCTTCGTGCCTTGGGTGATAGCAAGTCACCACTTATGTTTTTATCAGTTTGTGCAGTTGCAAACGTTGTTTTGAATTATATTACAATAGTACCGTTGAAAATGGGTGTGTTTGGTGCAGCAATTTCAACCGTACTCGCACAGTTTATCTCGTGTGTTATGTGTATAATATATGTGAGAAAACGAAACGATATCATATATATTTCACGTGAGAATTTTAAGATTAAGAAAAAAACTGCTGTATTGATGCTCACAATGGGTGTTCCAAGAGCATTACAGTATTCAATAACAAGTATCGGTTCAATGGTTCTTCAGACCACAATCAACTCTTATGGTTCAGATTATGTGGCAGGTTGGACTGTTGCTAATAAACCTGAATTACTTGCTAATATTCCACTTTCTGCAACAGGTGTTGCTGTTGCAACTTTTTCAGGGCAGAATTTCGGTGCAGGCAAAATGGACAGAGTCCGTAAAGGTGTTGGTAGTGCTATAATCTTTTCGGGATGTCTTTCAGTTGTAATGTCATTTATTCTTTATAATTTTGGTGATGATATTGCAAGGTTGTTCCTTGATGGAAATAATGCTGATGCTATATTTGCTTCAAAAACATATTTACAGACCATTGCGATTTTCTATTTCGCACTTGCAACATTGTTTGTATTCAGAAATGCTTTGCAAGGAATTGGTAAAAGTTATGTTTCAATGATGGCAGGTGTTGCTGAGCTAGTGGGAAGAATAATTGCAGCACTCATTTTGTCAAGATTCTTTGGCTTTGCAGGTGTGTGTTTCGCATCACCATTTGCGTGGATTTTAGCAGATATACCATTGCTTGTTATATATTATCTGAAGGTAGTAAAGGGAAAAGGACAAAAATGCTTAAAAGAATAGTTTCAATTTTTCTTATAATTATAATAGTATTTACTTTATCATCTTGCGGTGGTATTGTGGAAGAACCTACAACAGAGCCAACGGAAACTACAACTCAGATTCCTACAGCAACTGTAACTATTCCCGAGGGCTATACATTGGTGAGAATCGCATGGTTGTTAGAGGATAAAGGACTTTGTGTTGCCGATGAATTTATTGAAGCGTGTCAAACATATAAAGAGTGGCTTGACTTAACACAATATCCATTTTTGAGTGACCTGCAGAGTGCCGAAAATGTGTGCCTTTTTCTTGAAGGTTACTTTTTTCCATTAACATATGAGATTCCTGAAACAGCAACTGTTCAGGAAATCATAAAAATGTTTTTGAATGGTTCTAAAAATATTTTCAATGACGAATTTATGCTTATGGTGGAACAAAGTGAATTTTCTCTTCACGAAATTCTGACCATTGCATCAATTATAGAAAAAGAAGCAAAACTCGATGACCAAAGACCGATGATTTCTTCTGTAATTCACAACAGAATGAAAGTAGGTATGAGAATTCAATGTGACCCAACGGTGAAATACTGTGAAGGTGTTATAAAGTTGGTTGCACCTGAAAAATTTGATTATTATTCAGATTTTTACAGCACTTATGTCTGCAAAGGTCTTATGGCAGGTCCTATATGTAATCCGGGACTGAAATCTATTGAAGCAGCCTTAAGTCCTGCTGAGACAGATTACTTGTATTTCATTGTGGGTACAGTACCACCGTATGAGGCAAAGTATTCTGAAACTTTTAAAGAGCATAATGCATTTTGGCAAGCAAACAAAGACAGACTTACAGGAAAAAACTAAATAAAAAAGTCCTTACCACAAATAAGTGATAAGGACTATATTTTTTATAACAAGT
>JAZOWH010000062.1:0-9919 GCA_045659165.1 Candidatus Fimenecus sp.
GATAAATAAGGTGGTATAAAGATGTTAGATATTAAATTTTTAAGAACTAACCCTGATGTGGTTAAGGAAAATATAAAGAAAAAGTTTCAGGATGATAAACTTCCTTTGGTTGATAAGGTAATTGAACTTGACTCTGAATATAGAGCAGCAAAAGGCAGAGCTGATGAACTTCGTGCCCTTCGTAACTCAGTAAGTAAAGAAATCGGTGGCCTTATGGCACAGGGTAAAAGAGAAGAAGCAGAAGTAGTTAAGCAGAAAGTTAAGGATATGGCTGACGAGCTTGCTGCGCTTCAGGTTAAAGAAGGAGAATTGGAAGCAGAAATCAGAAAGATTATGCTTGTAATTCCTAACATTATTGATGACAGTGTTCCAATTGGTAAGGATGACAGCGAAAATGTTGAAATTCAGCGTTATGGTGAACCTGTAACACCTGATTTTGAAGTTCCTTATCATGTTGACATTATGGAAAATCTTAATGGTATCGACCTTGATAGTGCAAGAAAGACAAGTGGTAACGGTTTCTACTATCTCTGTGGAGATATTGCAAGACTTCATTCAGCAATTCTCTCATATGCAAGAGATTTTATGATTGACAGAGGATTCACATATTATATTCCACCATTTATGATTCGTAGCGATGTTGTTACAGGCGTTATGAGCTTTGCAGAAATGGAAAATATGATGTACAAGATTGAGGGTGAAGACCTTTATCTTATCGGTACAAGTGAACACTCAATGATTGGTAAGTTTATTGACACATTTACTCCAGAAAATGAACTTCCAAAAACACTTACAAGCTACTCCCCTTGCTTCCGTAAAGAAGTTGGTGCTCATGGTATTGAAGAACGTGGTGTTTACAGAATTCATCAGTTCGAGAAACAGGAAATGATAGTTGTTTGTAAACCTGAAGAAAGTATGAAGTGGTATGATGTACTCTGGCAGAATTCAGTTGATTTCTTCCGTTCACTTGATATTCCTGTAAGAACACTTGAATGTTGTTCAGGTGACCTTGCTGACTTGAAGGTTAAGAGCTGTGGCGTTGAAGCATGGAGCCCACGTCAGCAGAAATACTTTGAAGTTGGTTCATGTTCAAACCTTGGTGATGCACAGGCAAGACGACTTGGCATCAGAGTTAAGGGTAAAGACGGTAACTATTTTGCACATACACTTAACAATACAGTTGTTGCACCTCCAAGAATGTTGATTGCTTTCCTTGAAAACAATCTTAACGAAGATGGTAGCATCAATATTCCAAAGCCTTTACAGATGTATATGGGTGGAAAGACAAAAATTGAAAAGTAATCGCGCATTCAAAGAGGGACACATAAAAATGAAGAGAAGTTTTATTAGAATCGTCAGTGTTCTTTTGGCTGTATTGCTTATGGTTTCTTCTTTTGTTGGATGTGATAAGGAAAAGCAAGAAAATCCTGATGACAGCACAACAAAAGTTTCGACAGAGGAATCAACAACAGATGTGAATGAGGTTTCCAGAAATATAAATCCGTTAACAGGCGTTGCAGATTTATCGGAAGATGCAATCGGAGCAAGACCAATCGCAATTATGGTTGAAAACTCCCCTGCTGCACGACCACAATGGGGAATCACAACACCGGACATCGTTGTTGAAGGAGTTGCAGAAGGTGGAATCACACGAATGATGTGGATTTATGCCGATGCAAACAAGATTCCTGAAAAAGTGGGACCTATAAGAAGTGCAAGACATGACTTTGTTGAACTTGCAAAGGGAATGGATGCCATATTCGTTCATTGGGGTGCAAGTGACGGTTCAAAAGTAGGTCTGACACTTGGATATCAGACAATAAGAAGCCTTGGCGTCAATAATATTGATGGTAAGAAGTATGAAGGTTCATATTTCTTTAGAGATACAACAAGAAAAACATCAATTGAGCATCGTGGAATCACAACACAGACAGCGCTCAAGAGTGCAATTTCAGACTTTGGATATACAACGACAGCAAAAACAAATAACTGGCAACCATTTAATGTTATTGCTGATAGTCAAAGTGTTGCATCCACAAATCTTGAAAATTGTTCTTCAATTTCCGTAACTTTCTCAACAGGCTTTACTCATACGTTCAGATATGATACAATTGAGAAAAGATATTACAACTATCTTAATAACACAGTTATGACAGATGGGAATAACGGAAAGTCAATGGCAGTTGAAAACGTAATCGTGATTTATGTACCGGTAACAACACTTAATACAAGCGAAGGACATAAGGAATGGAACTGGGACATCGGAAGTGGTGAAGGTTATTACGTTTCAAATGGTGTAGGTCAGGAAATCACTTGGTCAAAGGCAGGGAAAACTGCTCCTTTGAAAATTCAGGATATGAATAATCAGGAATTGGTAATTAATCCTGGACAAAGTTGGATAGGTGTTGTTCCTGTAGGAAACAAAGGACTTACACAAGTTCAGTAAATATATTATTTATGCTCCCCTATCAGGGTTAACATAAAAATGGAGGAAAAAATTATGAACAAAAAGATTTTAGCAGTAGCTCTTGCAATGTTATTCATTGTAACAGCATTTACAGCATGTAAAAGTAAGTTGGATATGACAGAAATCGATGGTGTTGAGTATCCTCTTATGACAGACAAAGATGGTAACACAATCGTAAATCAGGATAATCAGATAGCAGTTCTTGTTACAGACCGTGATGAAGAAGTCCTTACATATGCTGATGGTGAAGACCAGACATATTGGCTTCAGTTAGAGGGTGATTATGTATCAGAAGACCAGGTACAGGGTGAGTTGTATAAGTTCGGCGTTCCAAAGGGATGGAAAGGTACAAAGTACGGTAGAGTTGAGAAGAACGGTACAGATGGTAAGTGTTATATCAAGTTTGTAACACACGCAAAACTTAAGGCAGACGAAACACTTGAAACATATTTAGATATGGTAGATTCTAATAACGATGCAATTGGTGAAGCAATCAATGATTCAATTCAGATGGAAGAAATTATCAAAAAAGACCCATCATTTGCAGTATATAGAGGATGCAAATATACTTCTGAAAAAACAACTGGTATGATTGTAGGAGCTCTTAGTGTAGAAATCCGTACTCATAAGATAGTTAACGAAAAAGGAAAAGTTATTCACTATGCAGAAAACTATTATTTTGTATCAGACGGAACAGTATATTCAGTTGACTATGCTTGTGAAGGCGGCAAGGGTTATGATGAATCATTTAGCTTCTCAAATTATATAGGTAAAAACTTCACATTCAAAGCACCAAAGAAATAAGTTAATATATAATATAGTATAGTGGGGTCTTGGCCCCGCTATTATTTTTCCACAATTTGTCCTTGAAGAAAGGCTATATACAATATATAGTATGACAACAAAGAAAATCAACACAAATCAATAAAATGTTGAATTAATATAGGATATTTCGACAATAATCATCAAAATGGACATAAAATGTTGATAAAGAGCAGTTAATAACGAGGATTTTGACGAGTCTACAACTCCCCTTTTGACTGAGTGTACAAAACACAGAAAATTTTTTATATAAAGTGTAAAAAATTTGAATAATTTATGAATTAGTACTTGAATTTTTTAGAAATAGTTTGTATAATTGTTATAACCATAGGAATGGTGTAATGGGTGAAGTGCCTAATTTTTTAGAAGGTGACACTTTATTGGCCCATTAATGATGCACATCCTAAGGTAATACTCGGGTGTGTATCATCAGTCTTCCGTCGTGGCTTTTCTCAATTGATAAGCGGAAGCGATGGAAAGACAGTCCGGGTAACTTTGAGCACATTTGTCGAGCTCTGCACGTATGACAGAAAGATTATACGGCTGGGTCAGAGAGTGAGTATTTGATGCTCCGTATCGCCTCTCCCGTGGCGATGTAAAAAAATTATGGGGAACTATTTCAACTTGCATATATATAGTATGCAAAAAATAATAGGAGGAAAAATTTTATGAACAAAATGAAAAAATTGTTGAGCGTTGTTCTCGCAGTTGTTCTTGCGTTCTCAGCACTTTCAGTGCTCGGCTCTGCAGCTAAGACTAGCTACCAGACAGTAGCTAACTTGGAAGCTCTTGATGCTTACTCACCATATGGTCAGGTAACAAGACTTTCAGTTGAAGAAAGAACATCTATCGTTCTCGATGCTCTCGACAACTTACTCCCAGGTTTAAATATTAACATGGGTAAAGTATTTGACGTTCTTGGTCTGTCAGTTACTATCGACTTGTCATCTGTTGATAGACTTTGCTATTCTTTCGATACAATCAAGGACACATTTGATAGTACACTTGCAGGTATTGCAATGGGTATTGTTAACCTTGGTATTCTTGAATCTCTTAACGTTGCCACATGGCCAACGGACATGACACGTGCTGGTACAGCTCAGTTCACAATCCTTTCAGAGCTTCTTGAATTCCTTAGTGCAAACACAACTCTTGTTGAAAAGGTATTCACAGACGGTCTTGACCTTGGTATCGTTAGCCTTGGTGATATGTCATCAATCGAAGATATCATCATGAATCTTCCTGGTATGGTTAAGGGTCTCGTTTATCCAATGATTGAAAGATGGGACGACAATCTTGCAGTTATCAAGGAACTTGATAACAGTATTGCAGGTACAAGTGCGAACTACAATTCAGTTGAAGCAGTTGCAAACTGGAGAGTTAAAAAGCTCTTCTCTGACAATATGTCAATCACAACTATTAAGTATGATGCTAATGGTAACATGACATCAGAGCATACAAACTGGCTTGCAACAGCTACAGGTTCAGCAGTTCCTACAATTTCAGATAACAGCCCAAGATGCTTCTATCAGTTTAGCAGCACAACTCCTGGTTCTGTTATGACAGTTTACCACATTGTTGATGCAGCTGAAGCTAAAGCTCTTGCTAAGACTCCAGACGAAATCAATGGTAGCCCAGCTGCTTACACATACTTCAAAGAAAAGCAGACATTCGTTATGTCTCAGGAAGTTGAAGGCAGTGCAACATACGTTTGGAAAGCAACAGATGAATGGAACAACTCATGGTCACTTAAGTGGTACAATGATGACTCTCAGTTCCTTCCAGGAATGAGCGGTGATGATTTCGACCTCACAACAATGAGTCTTGCAGACCTTCTCTACAAGTTCCTTCCTGTAGTATTCAAGAACATGGCTCCAGTTGTTCTTAATGGTTCAGTTAAGAAGATTCTTGCTGAATTCCTTGGCGCTAAGTTCACATACGTAGGTCAGGGTGGTCCTGAAGCTGACGATGCAGTTATGGCTCTTGCTGACTCATCAAACGCATTCTTCACAGAAGAACAGGGCGAATATCTTTGGGAATGGTCAAACTATGAAATCATCAATGGTACTCACTACTATCGTTATGAAGACCAGATTTTCGTAGGTGACACAACACACAAGAATAACTATTTCGATATCATCAACTGGGATTTCGTAATCACTGATGATTTCATCAATGAATTTATCCCTACAAACCCATCACCTAATTCAACATTCTTCATGAATGTTAACAACTTCCTTATCAAGGTTGCTGAATTAGTTCTTAAGCCATCAGCATCAACAGTTGATGCAATCTCTGGCTTTGAAGCAGAATGGGTTCGTCCAGCTCTTACAAAGGGCGGCAACGAAAACCTTGTTGCTACTCTTAAGGCAGTTGCACAGGCAATTATCGGTCTTGCTCCTCAGCACGTATTCGGTTCTGACTGGGAAACAAACCCAAGATGTTATGTTAAGCTTATGCTTGAAGATGACAACGATACAGTTCTTATGGGTATCGCAGCTCACCTTGTAAATATGATTATGCCTTCAGTTACACTTCCATTCTGTGACGACCTTAAGGCATCAGGCGCTAAAGTTGGTGCTATCCTTGCAGCAGTTGTTCGTGAATTCGCTGCTTACCTTGCACCAGAATACAACTTCGACGCTCTTATCTACACAGACTTCGGTACAACATCAGCTGACAAAGTTAAGTCATTCGTAGCAGGTAAAGACGCAGGTTACTGGTTCGACGTTATCCTTACAATGGGTATCAACGTTGGTTTCGAATACCTTCGTGCATTTGCTGATATGGGTGAAGGCACAGCTCAGTGGAATTCATTCGTAGCATACTCAGGTTATGGTCCAGATGGTAAGACATATGCAGCAGGCACAACTCAGGAAGCTCTCGTAGCTGAATGGGAAGGCATGCTCGACTACGTAATCGACTGGGCTCTTTCAACAGACGTTGAATGGGCATGGGCAATGGGTAACCTTGTAGATGTTGACGGTGAAGTTAACATGGCAACAGCTCAGGACCCATGGACAAAACTTGATTCAGTTCTTAACGGACTTCTTCCAGTTGACGAAGTTCTCAACGTAGTTGCAACTGATGGTAGAACAGAGCTTGAACAGCTCCTTCGTTATGACCTCATCCTTGCTATTGTTGAACTTCGTTGGGGCGACCTTCTTGATTTAATCAAGGTTCCTAATGGTTTCGTAAGAAACGCTAACGTTCTTGACCAGCTTGCAGCAAAGCTTAAGGGCATTGTTAACTTCCTCTTCAAGAAGGTTGGTAACTCAGCAAACAACTTTGCACTTATTCCATCAGTTATCACTGACTTCGATTCACTTGCAAACCAGGCTAACCTTGTAACAATGGTTAAAAACCTTGTTGGTGCTCTCTACAATGCTGGTGTAACAGATGGTGGTTGTAGAACTCTTCTTCCATTCCTTAACTTCCTTCTTGGTTGGAAGACAGACCCACAGGAAATTGCTGACCCTAAAATCTGGACAGCATTCCGTGACGGTAATGACTATGCATTCCAGTACAATATAGCTGCTGGTGGCAACATCGATGCTGACAACACAATTATTAAGGTTCTTAATAATTCAGCAGGTATGCTTGAGAAACACAGAAATTCTACTGTTACAGACCATGCATATGACATCGAAATTAAGTCAATTACATCTGACGCTACTGTAAATACACTTACATTTACTTATGACAACACTATCTCTCCATACGAAACAATCGACATTAAGATTGGTGGTAAGTATAATGGTGATGAAGCAGCAACTATTACAATCGCTTACGACTATGTAGGTAAAGATGGTAAAGCTATCGGTGGTACACAGTACACATCACTTACAGTTCTCTTCTCTAACCATTATGAAGATGCTAACCTTAGCGGTCGTTGGAGCGGAGATAATGATAAGGACTACTCAGGTACAGATGACTTCGGTAGATACCAGTTCACAGAGAACATCTATGAAACAGTTGTAAACTACCAGGCTCGTATCTTCTACGTTGGTTCTACATTCTCTAACCCAAGTAAGAATCTTGGTACAATCGCTGCTCCTGACTGGGATGGCAACGACTGTGATGGTAAGACATACTACTACATGGGTGAAAATACTCAGCAGTACTTCGATTTCAGAGCTGCTGACGCAGATGCTGGTTGGGCATCAACTCTTTCAAAAGATGGTACATCAGAAACATATGGTTACCTCTACAAAGCTAAGGCAGGCGTAACAGCTGATACAGAAATCCCATACGGTGCATACTACATGGGTCGTATCGCAGTTGCTTACGGTTCAGATAACAAGACATATGAAATCACATTCGTTCATTATAACGACTATGATATCTATGATATCTACGCTGAAAACATGTGGAATGGTTACAATGCTAACCAGGGTGTTGACGCTGCAACATATAATGAATATAATGCAGCATGGAAAGACATCGTTAAGTATGCTACATACCCAATGATGACAAGCGATAATCCAAGCACTCCAGCATCAGCTGACTATGTTGCAAACATTCAGCCAAAGATTCCAGCAGCTATCGAAAGATTCGAAGTAGCTAAGGAAACATATGAAAAGGCACTTGCTGAAGCTCAGGCTTCTGGCGCAAGCGCATCTCTTCCATCATACATCACAGACCTCCAGGCAGAAATCGATGACGATTTCATGAATGGTAAGGAAATCAACTTCCAGGATTACAACTTCTATGAATACTTCAACTATAACGATGTTAAGGAAGATGCTGAAGCACTTTATAGATCATATCTTGCTCCTGAAGTAATGGATACATACTACATCCTTAACTCAGGTATCCGTGAAGCAGAGCTCAACGATGTTATCGCAGCTGAATCTAACCCATTCATCAAGGCTGGTATCGCAGCATCAAGACTTAAGAATGACCAGGCAGCTATCGATGCATCTATCGCAGCTTTCAACGAGTGGAAGATGCCAGTTACAACAAAACTTCATGTTGAAGACTTCACATCACGTCTTGGATTCTACAAGCAGTTCCTTAATGCTGCTAATATGGAAAACAACGACCATCTCTACTTCCTTGAAAAGGAAATCGCTCACGTAGAAGCACAGGGTCTTGACCCTGAAGAATACACAGCTGATTCATATGCTAACTACGCTGAAAAACTTGCTGAAGCTAAAGCAGTAGCAGCAGGTAACGATGAATTCGCAGAGTTCAACTCAAGAATTTACGATGTTAAGTACAACCTCATGGTTGCTTACAAGAACCTTCTTAAGAAGGATGCTTCTCTCATCGAAGCAGGCGGTATAGCTGATCTCGAAGCAAACATTGCAATCGCAGAAGAAATCTTCGCTTCTCTTGAAGCAGAAGATGGCGTATGGGCTCTTGCAGCTGATTATGAAGGCGAAGAAGATGCAGCTTATGCACAGCTTATCTCAGCTCTTGGTTACTACTACACTGGTGAAGACGAAAATACATGGAACCTCTATGCTGATTCAGCATATGAATACCGTGACAACGACCGTCCAAACAACCAGAACAACCAGGCTAAGGTTAACGCTTCTAATGCAGCTCTCGAACTTGCTATCGCAAACTTCGAAACAGCTGAAGAACCAGCAGAACCAAATACACTCGTTCTCAACGAAAATGCTCCATTCGAAGCATACATCGACCTTGATAACAACGTTGGTGGCGAATACACAGGTACTATCTACGGTTTCGATACACTTGGTTGGAACGATAACTTCGAAGTTGATGGTACAATCGCTGACTTCGTAACAACAGCTTACGGCGACGATTACCTCGAAGTAATCCCAACTGACGGCGGTGAAACAACAGGTACTGTTGTTAACGTACTTGACGAAGAGGGTAACGTAGTCGAATCTTACGTATACATCTACTTCGGTGACGTTGATATGGACGGTCTTGTTGGTTCAGCAGATGCGATGGTATGTGAATACTACGAAATGATGTACGAAGGATTCGATAATCTCGCTTCATTCATGGCTGGTGACCTTGACGGCGACGCAATGCCAGGTTTATCAGATGCTGGTGTTATGGAAAACTACGAAATTATGTACGAAGGTATGCGATTCCAGGCAGACGTTGGTGCAGGCGTGTACGGCTGTATCGTATACGAAATCTTCTAAGTTATTTTATATTAGAGAAAATTATTGAATAATCGCCTGGGGGCTTATGCCCTCAGGTGGTAGAAATGTCTTAAAAAAAGGAGACAATTATTATGATTAAAAAGATTAGTGCTATTATTCTTGCACTTGTTCTTTGCCTTTCAGTAATGGTTGTACCTGTTTCAGCTGCAGTAGAACTTGGTTCTGCGAAGATAGCTTTCTCACTCGAATGGGACCAGGAAAGCTATAGCGCTGGTGATACAGCTGTTCTTAGCGTTTATATGGACGCAGCAGACGACTTATCACTTTACACAGGTTCATTCGCTATTGGTTTGAACTCAGCTGTGATTTCACAGGACGACAACACACTTGATGACATTAGAGCAAACTCAACAATGGCTGATTGGTTCGCAGCATATTATAAAGATGGTACAACAGGTCTTGCATGGCTTGCAACAACAATTGCACCAAAGGTTACTGCAGCTAATACAGCAGAAGACCAGGCTCTTTATGACCAGTATAT
>JAZOWH010000063.1:0-1677 GCA_045659165.1 Candidatus Fimenecus sp.
TCGTATTTGCAGTAATTATGGCACTTGGTATGCTCGTAATGAACCCAAAGAAAAAGAACTCAAAATAAAATTTAACTTTAAAATTAGGCCTACGGTGCAAAATCCGTAGGCTTTTTCTTTTGCATATCCTTGAAATATCAGGTGCATTATAATATAATAGTTTTAGGTTTTAACGGAGGTACCCCAAATGAATATTTATAAAAGTGTATCAGAATTAGTCGGCAAAACACCTTTGCTTGAATTATGCAATATTGAAAGTGAGTTAAATCTTAAAGCAATGTTATTTGCTAAACTTGAATATTTTAACCCTGCAGGAAGTGTCAAGGACAGAGTTGCTCTTAGAATGATTGAAGATGCCGAATCAAAGGGACTTCTTAAAAAAGGCTCTGTAATCATTGAGCCTACTAGTGGTAACACAGGTATAGGTCTTGCATCAATTGCTGCCTCAAAGGGTTATCGTCTTATTATCACAATGCCTGAAACCATGTCTGTTGAACGAAGAAAACTCATAGGTGCTTACGGAGCTGAATTAGTCCTTACTGATGGTAGCAAAGGCATGAATGGTGCAATCCAGAAGGCAGAAGAGTTATCCCGCGAAATTCCTGACAGTATTGTGGCAGGTCAGTTTGTGAATCCTGCTAATCCACAAGCTCATATTATGACAACAGGTCCTGAAATATGGGAAGATACTGACGGCAAGGTTGACATTTTTGTTGCAGGTGTTGGTACAGGTGGCACAATCACAGGCACAGGTGAATACCTTAAATCCAAAAATGCTGATATAAAGGTTGTGGGAATTGAGCCTTGTGACTCACCTATTCTTTCAGGTGGCAAAGCAGGTCCTCATCCATTACAAGGAATTGGCGCAGGATTTGTTCCTGAAATTCTTAACACAGACATCCTTGATGAAATCGTGACTGTTTCAGGTAATGAAGCATATGAATCATCACGACTTCTTGCAAAAAAAGAAGGTGTGCTTGTGGGAATTTCATCAGGCGCAGCACTTCATGCAGCCATTGAGCTTGCAAAAAAAGAAGAGAACAAAGACAAAAATATCGTTGTTCTCCTCCCTGACTTAGGCGACAGATATTTATCAACAGAGTTGTTTTAACTACAAAAATTAAAGGTCATTCCGCAGAATGACCTTTTTTCTTATAACTTTTTGTCTTTATCAAGTGATGCTTTCACAGCATCCATAACAGCTGTGTCAAAGCCCTCACCCTGGAGTTTTGCTACTCCTTCAATTGTTGTTCCACCCGGTGAACAAACGCTGTTTATAAGCGCCCAAGGATTGTTCTCTTTATCTTCAAGAATCATCTTGGCACTACCCAGTACAGCCTGTGCACAAATTTTAAGTGCTTCATCCTTTTTCATTCCGTTTTTCACAGCTTCACGAGCCATTGAATCGATAAACATAAAGGAATATGCCGGTGAACATCCTGCGATTACACCGAAAAGTGGAAACTGACTTTCAGGAAGTTCCATCACTTCACCGAAAGACTTGCAAAGTCCCTTTACAAATTCAAGTGACGTGTCATCTGTGTAGTCATTTTTGCAGACTGCACTCATAGAAGCACCGACTTTTGCATTGATGTTTGGCATAACACGGATGATTGGTGTATTTTCATTAAGGAAACCACCGATAAAATCAAGTGTTTTTCCTGCACCGATTGAAAC
>JAZOWH010000064.1:0-3189 GCA_045659165.1 Candidatus Fimenecus sp.
AGTTAAAGGGGATTTTAATGGTGATGAGAGATTGTCAGCATCAGATGCAAGAGAAATACTTTTAGTTTCTGCTGGTATGAAAACTGCGACGGAAGAACAAGCTTTAATTTGTGATATGGATGGTAACGGAAAAATATCAGCTATTGATGCTCGAAAGGTACTTCGCATTGTGGCAGGACTTGAAAAAGTGGAAAATGATGAGGAAATAAAAGAAGAAAAGGAAGAGCAACCAGTAGAAGAAACCATTGAAATGCAGATTACTGCAATTATAGAAAAAGAATTTTTACGACTTGTAAATGAAGAGAGAATACGTATTGGGGTAAAACCGCTTATTAAGAATGAAACACTGACAAAAGCTGCAACTGTGAGAGCACAGGAAAATTTAGAATCCCTTTCTCATACACGACCAAACGGAAAACCCTATTATGATATACTCAAAAATGAAATTGTTTATGAGTATGAATGGTCAGGTGAAAATCTTGCTTATGTAATCACAGGACCTCATACAAGTACAGATTATTCAGTTGCTTTTACTGAAGAGTCCTTAAAAGAATTGGCACAGACTTTTTATGCTATGCTTTCGGACGATGAACCTCACTACAGAAACATGATGAGAGATTATTTTGAGGAAACAGGTTTTGGAGTTGCTTTTTATAAGAATGAAAGCAAAAAGACAATAAAGGTTGTTTGTTGTAATCTTTTCGGTACACCAAAATAAAAAACTATGAACATTCAGGCAGATTTTCGTCTGAATGTTTTTTGTTTCACGTGAAACATTTATCAGCAGTTACAGAATTTAACATTTCAATTTAATATTAATTTTGTAAAAAATCTGTATTTTCACTTTAAATTTAATAATTAATGTGATATACTTATGTAAAATCGGGTAAAAGGCATATGAAAGAATGCTTTTTACTGTTTCGGAGTGGGATTTTTGGCAAAAGTTATTTCGATTATTAACCAAAAAGGCGGTGTTGGTAAAACCACAACTGCCGTGAGCCTTGCAGCCGCAGTAGGCGCAAAAGGATATAAGGTATTACTTGCAGATATTGACCCACAGGGTAATTCCACAAGTGGTTTCGGTATAAATAAGAGAAAAATAGGTTTTTCTTCCTATGATGTGCTTGTAAAGGATATCAATGCTAACGATGCTGTTATTAAGACAGAATTCAAGAATGTTGACATTATGCCTGCATATCTTAACCTTGCCGGTGCAGAAGTTGAGCTTATTGAATTGGACAAGCGTGAAAGCCGTCTTAAAATGGCTGTTGCGCAGCTCTATGATAAATATGATTATATTTTCTTTGACTGTCCCCCTTCTCTTGGCTTGATTACAATCAACGCACTTACTGCATCGGATACATTCCTTGTGCCAGTACAGTGTGAGTTCTATGCGCTTGAAGGCTTAGCTCAGCTTATGGCGACAGTTCGTCAGGTAAAAAGACTTTATAATCCTCACATTGAACTTGAGGGAGTTTTACAGACAATGTATGATGGCAGACTTAATCTTACACAACAGGTTGTGACAGAGATTAAAAAGTTTTTCCCAAATAAAGTTTATAAAACAACAATTCCAAGAAACGTAAGACTTTCAGAGGCACCATCATTTGGTGAACCAATTATATATTATGACAAGAATTCTAAAGGCGCATTGGCATATATGGAATTTGCAGAGGAATTCTTATCACAGCAAAAGCGATGAGGTGAAAAGATGGCTAAAAAAGGTGGATTGGGCAGAGGAATGGATGCTCTTTTCCTTGATAACTCAGCAACAGGCAACGAAAATAGTAACACAAAGCTGAACATCAACGAGGTTGAGCCTAACAGAGACCAGCCAAGAAAAATCTTCAATGAAAAAGCCCTTGAAGAGCTTGCAAAGAGTATAGAGCAGAATGGAATCATTCAGCCTATTCTTGTTCGTCCTATGGCTGACGGAAGCTACCAGCTTATCGCAGGTGAAAGACGATGGCGTGCAGCTCGTATGGCAGGACTTACAGAAGTTCCTGTTACAATAAGAGAGATGTCAGATGAAGAGGCAAGCATATTTGCTCTTATTGAAAATCTTCAGCGTGAAGATTTGAATCCTGTTGAAGAGGCAGAGGGAATTAAATCTCTTATTGAAACCTATGGCTTTACACAGGAAGAGGCAGCAGACAAGGTTGGTAAATCAAGAACTGCACTTACAAATACATTAAGATTATTGAAACTCCCCTCACCTGTACTTAGTTTGTTGGGTGAAGGAAAAATTACAGCAGGTCATGCAAGAGCCTTATTAGGACTTGACGATGAAAATGAAATGCTGAAAATTGCTGAAATAACTGTTGCACAGGAATTATCTGTCCGTCAGGTTGAAAAGATGGTTAAACACGCTGTGCAAGGTGAAAAACCGGAACCTAAAAAGCGTGACAAAAAACGAGACCAATATTATGACGAAGTTGAGATTGCGCTTACAAATGCACTTGGCAGAAAAGTTAAAATATATTTGTCATCATCCGGAAACAAAGGAACTCTTGAATTTGAGTTCTTCGGTAAAGATGATTTAACAAAACTCGCAAAAGAATTCGATAAATAAGGTGGAATAAAGATGTTAGATATTAAATTTTTAAGAACTAACCCTGATGTGGTTAAGGAAAATATAAAGAAGAAGTTTCAGGATGAAAAACTTCCTTTGGTTGATAAGGTAATTGAACTTGACTCTGAATATAGAGCAGCAAAAGGCAGAGCTGATGAACTTCGTGCCCTTCGTAACTCAGTAAGTAAAGAAATCGGTGGCCTTATGGCACAGGGTAAAAAAGAAGAAGCAGAAGTTGTTAAGCAGAAGGTTAAGGATATGGCTGATGAACTTGCTGCACTTCAGGTTAAGGAAACAGAATTAGAAGCAGAAATCAGAAAGATTATGCTCGTAATTCCAAATATCATTGATGAAAGCGTTCCAATTGGTAAGGACGATAGCGAAAATGTTGAAATTCAGCGTTACGGTGAGCCTGTAACACCAGATTTCGAAGTTCCATATCATGTTGATATTATGGAAAATCTTAACGGTATCGACCTTGATAGCGCAAGAAAGACAAGTGGTAATGGTTTCTACTATCTTTGTGGTGATATTGCAAGACTTCATTCAGCAATTCTCTCTTATGCAAGAGACTTTATGATTGACAGAGGCTTTACCTATTATATTCCACCGTTTAT
>JAZOWH010000065.1:0-6427 GCA_045659165.1 Candidatus Fimenecus sp.
AATGAATATTCTTCAAAGCTTTTCCCTGAAAATTCAGTTGAAGTCTGCGAAACTCCTGAAATAATTGAAGATGGATATTGCTTTGCAGAAGATTTTACTGTCAATGAAGAATATGTTGACGAGATAATTGTGTATAAATGGAATAGACTTTATCCTGCAGATACACATTTCAATATTAGCCTTGAAAATTGGAATTTAACTGAAGCTGTGGAGTTTGAAGGCTCATCCCACGAAAAAATTACAAGAGAAAGGTATGTGAGATAAATTATGAATAAAAAAATCTTATCATTAATATGTATATTGATTGTTTTGGCGCTTGCATTCGGCAAGTGGGGTGGTTCACTTTTTAATGGTGATATTTTCCCTGAAATTGATGATGTAGTAACAGATTCAACCACTACGGGTATAACAGTATCACTCAATGATATCCCTGAATATTCAGGAAGCCCTTATGTGGCAATCAACGATAATCAACCATCATTTACAGAAGATGATTACACAACAAAGGCTTTTGAAGAATATGCAGAGCTTGACTACCTTGGTCGTTGTGGTGTGACATATGCCTGTGTTGGTGTGGAGATAATGCCAACTGAAAAAAGAGGGGACATAGGCATGGTCAAGCCTACTGGTTGGGTAACAGCAAAATATGATTTTGTTGACGGAAGATACCTTTATAATCGTTGTCACCTTATCGGTCATCAGCTCACAGGGGAAGATGCAAATAGAAGCAACCTGATAACAGGCACACGATATATGAATACACAGGGTATGTTGCCTTTTGAAAATATGATTGCAGACTATGTAAAAGAAACTGAAAATCACGTTCTTTATCGTGTAACACCAATTTTTGATGGCGATAACCTTGTTGCAAATGGTGTACAGATGGAAGCCTGGTCTGTTGAGGATGATGGTGAAGGCATCTGCTTTAATGTTTATTGCTATAACGTTCAGCCTGGCGTTGTGATTGATTATGCAACGGGTAAAAACTGGCTTGATGAAAACTCTGAAAGCGAGCAGGATGACAATAAAGATGATTCATTACAATATGTTCTTAATACATCATCAAAGAAAATACATAAGCCTTCTTGCTCAGGTGCAACGGGTATGAATGAAAAGAATAAGCAGGTTGTTAAAGGAAAAGAAATCAAGTACTTTCTCCAGCAAGGATACGAATACTGTGGAGTTTGTAATAAATAAAAAATGGAGCATTTACCAAACGGTAGATGCTCCTTTAATTTTGCTTAATTATACATTTTTATTAAGAAATTCTTCTGTCACTGTTGAGATTTCGTTTGCTCTGTTTTCAATGCACTGATGTCCGCCACCTTCAACATTATATGTTGTGGCATTTGGGAATGCAGAGTTCATCTGATTTTTCATTTGTTTATTGAGAATCAAATCGCCGGATGCCTGAACTAAAAGAACTGGACATTTGATTTTATCTGCATTCTGAAGGTCGGTAGGTCTTACATTATACATCATTTCGCACATTCCAGCACCGAAACCATCATACTGAACTGCATCTGTAACACCGTTTAAATCGTAATCCTTTGAGAACTTGCAATCAAGGGTCGCCATATAAATAACCATTGTTACAAGTGGGTCAATCTCTGTGCCGTATTTGAAGAACATGTTCATTGTATTTTTCATAAGGTTGGACTGAACAAGACCTTTCATTGCCACAGGGAATTCACTCTGTGGTGCAGGACAATAGAGAAGAAGTGCCTTAACAGGATTTGCAATTGCAATGTTCACTGCAACGCCACCACCCATTGAATGACCTGCGAGAATCCACTCCTTCATAGGTGCGATACTCTTCATAAGCTCTGTGATAAGAGTTTCACGGTCAATGATTTCCATATCTGCGTTTTCTCTTGTGCTGTAACCGAAGTTAGGAAGGTCAGCAAGGACACATTCATAACCTTTTTTTGACATTTCGTCAGCCATGTTG
The DNA here is from genome assembly GCA_045659165.1 of Candidatus Fimenecus sp. Taxonomy (GTDB): domain Bacteria; phylum Bacillota; class Clostridia; order Oscillospirales; family Acutalibacteraceae; genus Fimenecus. The sequence continues at coordinate 1,952 of JAZOWH010000065.1, forward strand.
CGCCATGCGAAAGTAGAACACATAAATCCGTGGAGCATCATAATTCTGCCTTTTGTTTTACCTTCGGCAGGGATAACTCTGTAATGGATATCATAGTCACCGTATGTAAAATACTTACTTTCTTCGTAAGGTTTATAACTTGTATCAGCACCAAATGCCATTATGGAGAATGATGACATTATAATTGCAACGATACATAAAATACTGATAATTCTTTTCATTGTATTATCTTCCTTTATTCAGCAATATTTGCTGTTTCTTTTTCTGCAGCTGCTCTGCGTTCCATAAGTTCCTTTTCAACCTGTGCTTTTTGTTCAGGTGTGTACTTGATGAAAAGAAGTGGAATGATGTAAAGGAGTGCTGCTAAAGCAGGAGTAAGCATTACGAGTGGCCAAATCCATGTTTCAAATGCCTGACTCTGTGTGCCGAGATAAACAGCACCTGGTACGTCTTCAACAGCAACATAACCGAGAGCGCTGAGTGCAAATGTGCCAAGAGCACCTGTGATACCACTTGAAATCTTAGTAAAGAATGTCTGCATTGCAAATGTGACACCCTCTGTACGTTTGCCTGTTTTCCATTCCATATAGTCAACGCTGTCGCAGAAGAGAGATGTCTGTGCGATACTTGCAGCACCACCAGGGAATGAGCAAAGAGCAAGAATAATCATTGTGAAGATGATGTTTTTACCCTCGAATCCGATTGCCCAAGCAACGATTCTGCCGATAAGTGTACAAAGCTGAATGAAAATAAGAAGATTTCTGTAACCCTTGAATTTTTCTTTAAGTTTATCAGCCATAAGCATACCAAGGAAAGCAGGAGCAGAAGTCAAGGCGCCAAAGATTGTTGTAAGTGTCAATGGTCCAAGGACAAATCCACCGATAGAAATTTCAGGGATTTTGTATTTGAAGAAGTATGTCATAAGGTTGTTGCCGAATGCCAAAGCTCCGAAAATGTTTGAAAGAGTTACGAGCATAAGCATTTTGTTTTGGAAAAGAAGTTTAAAGCATTCAATAATTGATGCTTGTTGCTGACTTGGTTCAACAAGACGGACTCTTTCCTGTGCCTTATAGCATTTTGCACTTATTAATGCACCACCAAGACCGAAGATTATTGCAAATAAAACAGTCATAAGTGCCAATGAATTGCCTGACTTCTTTGCAACGATTTCCATAACAGCAGGAATAATACCGCTGGCAATACCAAAGAAGATTGAACCGACTGTTCTTGCTAACTGAACAAATTTATCACGTTCATTTGAATTAGGTGTAACAACTGCAGTCATACCCCAGATTGCAACGTCCTGCATTGTGTATGTAATATCCCAACAGAGATACATTACTACAAAGTAACCAACACGAAGCCAGAGGAGATTTTCGGCAGTTGAGAAAACAACGAAAATAAGAACTGTGAAAACACCTACAGGCACAGGTGTGTATTTAAGTAACGGACGAAGCTTTTCGCCAGTCTTAAAACGATGACGGTCAACAATTGAACCGATAATTGGGTCATTAACACCGTCCCATACTTTCATAAGAATGAGAAGAATACCAACGATATGAGCAGGGAATTGAGCAATATCTGTCAAAAAGTACTGGAAGAATGATGCGCCGATAAAACAGTAAACAATATTCTGTCCTGCAAGACCTGCCATAAAGTTGATTTTCTCTTTTTTGTTGATGTAATTCATGAAAATCACTCTCCTGAAAACAGAGTTATATAGTGATTTTATTATACTATAAATAAATAGCTGTTTCTATATGTAATATGTAATAAAAAAACTGCAAATTTTTTTACATAGTGCAAAAAAAATAGGGCTTGATACAAATATGAACATAATGTTAATTCTTTAACAAGGCGTAGAAACTTTGTTGACAACAATAGGAATGAAATATATAATATACACAATTCTATGCGTTTTGGTACGGATGTAAATAATTAAACATAAGGGGGCAATTATGAGCTGGAGAGAAGAATTTAATCGAAAACTTGTAACTGCTGAAGAAGCAATTAAGAATATTCACGATGGTGACAAGGTTGTTATGTCTTTTGGTTGTGGTGAACCAAGAGCCATAGTACGTGCTATGCGTGAAAACTATAAAAATTATAATAATGTTGAGATTATCAATATGCTCCTTCTTGGAGAAACTCCTTGGGTTGACGAGGAGGTTCAGGGACATTTTAAATACAATTCATTTTTTGCATCAGGAACAAACAGAAAAGCAATTGCATCTGGTGTTGCTGATTTCACAACATGCTATCTTTCAGAATCTCCTATGGTGTTAAGAGAGATTATCAAACCTCGTGTTACTGTTATGTCTGTAACACCACCTGATGAAGATGGTTATGTGTCACTTGGTACAAACTGTGACTATATCGAAACAACACTTTCTCATTGCGAAGTGAAAATTGGTCAGGTCAATAAATATGTACCTTATACACATGGTGTGGCAAGAAAGCATATTTCGGAATTCGACTTTTTCGTTGAGTGTAACGAGCCACTTCCAGAAGTACCTGCTCCACCACTTACAGATGTTGAAATTCAGATTGGTAAAAACTGTGCATCACTCATTAACGATGGTGACTGTATTCAGCTTGGTATCGGTGGTATTCCAAACGCAATCTGTGAAGAATTGAAGCACAAAAAAGACCTTGGTCTTCACTCTGAAATGGTTGGTGACGGCGTTGTTGACCTTATTGAGAGTGGTGTAATCAACAACTCAAAGAAAAATATCAATCAGGGTAAGACAATTTTAGGCTTTGCTTTCGGTACAAAAAAACTCTTTGATTTCCTTAACGGAAACAAGGATGTTGAAATGACACCTATGGATTATGTTAACAATCCGGTTATTATTGCTCAGCACGACAATATGGTTTCTGTTAACTCCTGCTTACAAGTTGACCTTATGGGACAAGTAGTGTCTGACACTATCGGACTTAATCAGTTTTCAGGTGTTGGTGGTCAGGTGGACTTTGTGCGTGGTGCGACTATGAGTAAAGGTGGCCGTTCAATTATGGCAATGCCTTCTACTGCAAAAGGCGATACAATTTCAAAGATTGTTCCCAAAATCACTGATTATTCAGCGGTTACAACAACAAGAAACGATGTTAACTATGTTGTAACTGAATATGGTATAGCTCAACTTAAAGGTAAATCAATGAGAGAAAGAGCAAGAGCACTTATTTCTATCGCACATCCTAATTTCAGAGATGAACTCTGCGAAGAATTTGAAAGAAGATTTAACGAAAAATTCTAAAATCCTATGGTCTTCACAGTGTAAATGAATAATTTACTGATTTAAAACAAAAAAATGTAAAAATAAGATGATTTTTAACGCTTTAACGCTTTACAAATCATCTTTTTTTTATTATACTATAATAGTATTTTTATAAAATGGAGTAATATTTATATTCCGTTGAAGAAAGGATGAATGAAATGTCAAACCAGATGATGATATTTCTCGCTATGGCAGGGTATATGCTGATTGTTGTTGGTATCGGCGTATTCTTTGCACGTAAAGCAAATAAAAACACAGAGAACTATTTCCTTGGGGGTAGAAGTTTAGGACCTTGGGTTGCAGCTATGAGTGCTGAAGCATCTGACATGAGTGGTTGGTTGCTTATGGGACTTCCAGGTGTTGCATATTGGTGTGGTCTTGCAGACGCAACTTGGACAGCAGTAGGTCTTGCACTCGGTACATACCTTAACTGGCTTATCGTTGCAAAAAGACTTCGTAACTATTCAGCAATCAGTGGTGATGCAATTACAGTTCCTGAATTCTTCTCAAACCGTTTCCATGAGGATAAAAAGGTTATCAGAATTATTGCATCAGTTTTAATTCTTGTGTTCTTCACAGTTTATGCAGGTAGTTGTTTTGTTACTTGTGGTAAACTTTTCAGCACATTGTTCGGATATTCATACACATCAATGATGATTGTCGGTGCTCTTTTTGTTATTATTTATACTTTCCTTGGTGGTTTCCTTGCAGAAAGTGCATCTGACTTTATGCAGAGTATCGTTATGATTATTGCGCTTGTTTCTGTTCTCATTTTGGGTACAATCCACGCAGGTGGTATTGAGGCTGTTATGGCTAATGCAGAGGCAATCAAAGGTTACTTCTCACTTACAGAGATTGCAAATCCTGTAACAAACGAAACAGGTATGCAGCTCGTTGAAAACGGTGTGCCTGTATTCGGTGAAGCATTACCATATCCATTCCTTACAATTGCATCAATGCTTGCTTGGGGTCTTGGTTACTTTGGTATGCCACAGGTTCTTCTTCGCTTTATGGCTATCCGTAAGGCAACTGAACTTAAGAAATCAAGAAGAATCGCAACAGTATGGGTTATTATTTCTCTCTTCGCAGCAGTTACAATCGGTATTATCGGTCGTGCAATGCTTCCTTCAGCAGAAACACTTCTTACAAAGGGTGGTGCTGAAAACGTATTCGTTCTTATGAGTGAAACACTTCTTCA
>JAZOWH010000066.1:0-4917 GCA_045659165.1 Candidatus Fimenecus sp.
ATTGCGGACAGAGTCGGTCACGAAAGCATCGACATCACTTACCGCTATGCTCACCTGTTCCCGTCAAAGCAAACGGAGATTGCACAAAAACTCAGCCTGGAGCGTGAATAAAATGTCAGCCAAAAATCTTGATAAACACAACCGCTTCCGCAGTATAACTGTCGGATTCAGAGTCTCACCCGAAGAGAACGAACAGATAAACAGAGTCGTAGCGATATCGGGTCTGAGTAAACAGGAATACTGCTACCGCCGTTGTATGAAGCAAGACATTGTAGTTCACGGCGGTAACCCAAAAGTGTTCAAGGCTTTGAAAAACAATCTTGCAGATGTACTCACTGAATTAAAAAACAAAAACGAAGTGTCCGATGAGATGCTTGAGATTATCAGGCTCATCACCGAAACACTCCGAGAAATGAAAGGAGAATTAAATGAATGAAATAAAAAAAGAAATGACCGTCCCTCTCTCATCTGTTGGAGCAGATGACGGACAGTCAAATCATATGTACGATGACAGTATAACTGATACGGAAGAAAAAAGCAATACTCTTGAAGAACTTGCTAAAAAACTTAACCGTATGTCCAATCCATATATTCTTAACACCATAACAATGTCAGAGCTTTACGATTCCGTTTATACGAATCAACCGCACATTATTGAAAACCTGCTTTACCCCGGACTGTATCTTTTTGCGGGCGGTTCAAAGATAGGTAAAAGCTTTATGATGATTCAGCTTGCATATCACGTCAGCACAGGAACACCCTTATGGGGTTATACCTGCCGACAAGGAACAGTTTTATATCTCGCACTTGAAGATAATCACCGACGCTTACAGGCACGTTCATATCGAATGTTCGGAACTGAAAGTACAGATAAACTTATCTTTTCGGTCGCCGCAGGCAAACTCAACAAGGACCTTGATGAGCAGTTAAACAACTTTATGTACGAGCATCCCGACACAAAGCTTGTTATCATTGACACGCTTCAGAAGATACGTGAGGAAAACGGAGACAACTACAGTTACGCAAATGATTATCAGATTATGGGTAAGCTGAAAAGTTTTGCAGACAGTCATGAGATTTGTGTGCTGATTGTTCATCACACACGAAAAGAAAAATCCGAAGATATTTTTGATATGATATCCGGAACTGTCGGTCTTTTCGGTGCGGCAGACGGAGCATTTGTTATGTGTAAGGAAAGTCGTATCAGTAACAACGCTACACTTGAAGTGTCAGGTCGTGATCAACCCGACCAACGTTTTAAACTTACGCGAAATCTGAAAACGCTTGCGTGGGATATGGAAAGTGCTGAAACCGATTTGTGGAAAGAACCACCGGAGCCTTTACTGGAAACCGTTTCAGCTTTTCTGACCGAAGCCAACCCTGTATGGTGCGGAACATCGACAAGGTTGGTTGAGGAATTGAGTGTTGACATTAAACCGAATACACTCACATTGAAACTCAATGTCAACGCCAATCGGTTGTTGAATGAGTACAATATACGATATGAAAACAGCCGAAGTCACAGCGGAAGGCGAATAAAATTGGAACTCATTTCGACTGAAGCGTGACGATGGTGACGGTCGTGACGATGAATAGGGCACCCCCCTAAACATCGTCACCATCGACACGACCGTCACGGGAAACTGCATATTAAGTGCGAACAATGTGCAGTTTCCAAACCCTCGGAGAGCGCAACAGCACCTTTTGGCATACAAGAAAGTTCAAACTTGAGTGAATAACTATATTAAAAGATACATGGTATCAGTCTTAACAAGCATTGGATGTGAACGGTCAAATGAGCTTGTTTCGACTTTTATGCCATGGCATCAGTCTCAACAAGCATTGGAATTGAGTACTCACATCCGCTTGTTAAGGGATTCCCCCTAACACCCCAACAAACAATCCGATTAAAATATTTTCTCAAAAGAAAGGTAGGTCGGCATGAAAAGCTTCATTGAAGAATTTTATTACGGCAACATAGATCCGCAGGAACTCAGTTTTGAGCTCGGCTCTTCCCTTAAAAAGAAACTGAACTCACTTGTTAAAAGCGAAGATGAGTTCAAAGAAAAACTGTCCGAAGAAGAAAAGAAGTTGTTTCAGCAATACACAAATTCATACAACGAATTCCTCAGTATGAGTATTGCCGACAGTTTTATTTCAGGATTCAGACTCGGAGCAAAATTCACACACGATGTATTTGTAAAATGAAAGGAGAAAATTATGAACATCACTTACAGACAGGTCGGAGATTATAAAATCCCGAATCTTGATTTACCCGAAGAAGCAAAGGTACCCCTCGGCAGATGGGGCACTGCACATAAGGACTACCTTATGTACCACAGACCCGTCACCTTTACAACAATGCTTGCTGACGGAACCCTCTGGAAGCATCTGCAAGAAGTTGATGAACAGGCTGAAAAGATGTTCAATCAGCTCGTTAAAGAAATCTGTGAGGACGAAGGCATCGACGAAGAAATCAAAGAAAAAAACCAGATATGCTGGGTGCGTTCAATGAACAATGTCTATAACATAGCAACTGAGCTTGTGAATCACGAATTGATTTGCACATAATTGAAACGGGAGCAGTAGTTTTTCTACTGCTCCTGAAACTCATCAGCTTGTAAACTTAGACAGGTTTGAACAATTGATTAGTAAAAGTTTATAAAAAACTAAAATGGTATTGCTATTGTTCGAGGTTTAGAATATAATGTATTTAATAGTTAACGGAGGTACAATTATGAATTATATGTCCGCAAAAGAAGCAGCAGATAAATGGGGTATTTCTCAAAGAAGAGTTGCTGTGCTTTGTTCTGAAAAAAGAGTATCTGATGCAATGATGGTTGGTAACATGTGGATTATACCCACAGATGCTGAAAAACCTACTGACGCAAGAAGTACAAGATATAACAAAAGTGAAGAAAAAACAGTTAAGCCTTTCTTGAAGTGGGCAGGCGGCAAAGGTCAGCTTCTTAAAGAAATAGAACGCTACTATCCGTTTGATAGTGGTAAAATTACAAAATATGCTGAACCATTCGTTGGCGGTGGTGCAGTGTTGTTTGATATTTTAAGTAAGTATGATTTAGAGCAGATTTACATTAGTGATATAAATGCTGAACTTATAAACACATATCGTATTATTCGTGATGATATTGATGCTTTGATTGAAATGCTTTATGGTATGAAAAACGAATTTATACCACTAGATCCTGATGCTCGAAAAGAATACTATATGAAAAAAAGAGAGCGTTTCAATGATTTGAAAGTGAACGGGAACGAGAACATCAACATTGAAAAAGCTGCATTGATGATATTCTTGAATAAGACATGTTTTAATGGTCTGTTTAGAGTCAACAAAAAAGGTTTATTTAATGTACCTATGGGTTCATATAAAAATCCTATGATATGTGATGAAACAAATCTTCGAGCAGTATCAGAGAAATTACAAAAGGTTACTATCGTATGCGGTGATTACAGAGAATCGGCTGATTTCATTGATGAAAATACATTCGTTTATTTTGACCCTCCATACAGACCCATTACTGATACAGCAAGCTTTACAGCTTACACTGAAAACTTATTCAATGATGAAGAGCAAATTGAACTTGCTCGATTTGTAGATGAAATGCATAAAAAAGGTGCCAAAGTTGTAATTAGTAATTCAGATCCTAAAAACTCAAATACAGAAGATGATTTCTTTGATAATATCTACTCGTCACATAATATTAAACGAGTTGAAGCAACAAGAATGATTAACTGTAATAGTGAGGCAAGAGGAAAGATAAAAGAGCTTCTTATTTCTAATTTTTGAGGAGGGATTTGTTTTATGATAAAGAATGGTAAAGGTGGAGGAAACACCAAAACAGGTCTAATTTTTGAAGGAAAAACTGATTTGGCTACTTTTTTTAACAGTCAAGATGGATATAGGGTTGCTGATGACGTTGTGTTTTATAATGACGAAAAGGTTGCTCACATTTTCAAAAAACACGGATTTTATAGATATTTGAAAGCTATTGGTGTCGATTGGACAAAAATTATTTCTAAAAAGCTTTTGCCAGATAATTGTGTCTATGTAATTGTTAATAATACGCTTTTTATCATCGAATGTAAATATCAACAAGTTGCTGGGTCTGTAGATGAAAAATTGCAGACTTGTGATTTTAAACGAAAGCAGTATCAAAAGTTGATGGCACAACTTAACATTGATGTAGAATATATCTATCTGCTTTCTGAGTGGTTCAAAAATCCAAAATACAAAGATGTTTTGGATTATATCCACAGTATGCATTGTCACTATTATTTTGAATATATACCACTTACAAAGTTAGGTTTGCCTGTACCACCTAACAATAAGGAGGAATAAATAATGTCAAGAGATTTTAATGCTTGGTTATCAGGATTTCGAGATAGCATTGCTGATTATGGCTACTACATAGATTTTGAAAAGGTTCACAGAAATGTGGATAGTGTAAAGATTGAATTAAATATTTTGAATTCGCTTATCGGCTCAAAAAACATTGAAGAAGATTTTGAGAATTTATTGAAAAAATATCCTGAAGTGCTGAAATGTATTCCTTTGCTTTTAGCAGTTAGAGCAAATGAAATTTATTGTCAGGATAAGAATGGCGGATACTTATATCAATTTAATGGATTGTCGGCCAATAGCGATAATTACAAATATTTTATGAGAGAAACCGGCCTGTTTGATTTATTGGAGAATCACATTGTTAACAACTTGGTGGACTACGCTACAGGTGTTGAAACAGGTCTTGACTCCAACGGACGTAAAAATCGTGGTGGACATCTTATGGAAGATTTAGTTGAAAGCTTTATTCAAAAAGCAGGCTTTGTCAAAGGTGTTAACTATTTCAAAGAAATGTATATTCATCAAATCTCTAATACATGGGGAGTTGACTTATC
>JAZOWH010000067.1:0-1703 GCA_045659165.1 Candidatus Fimenecus sp.
ATAATATATTTTCACATTTTACAATAAAAAATATCTAAAAAGTTATTGAATTATGGAGTTTGAAGTGATAAACTTTTTTTGATAATAACTTTACGAGGTGCTTTTTATGTTTCCTAATAAAAATCAAAATACATTAAAGAGATTTGTCAGTCTTATTTTATCAGTTATAATGATTTTCTCTATTGTCCCTACAGCTTTTGCTGCAGAATCTTTTGACAGAGATATGATTCCATATGAAGAGCTTATTCGAGAGGGTTATGACAAGGAAGAAATTGATAAAGTTGCTGACATTATGGAAAATTATGCAAAAAATAATTCTGATGACAGCAATGAAACTTCTGAAAAAAATACAGAAATTGTTGCAACTCTTTCTGTTGTCACAAGAGTAAAAGGTACTGGTCACGCATGGATTTACGTGGAAAATCTTACAGACGAAGAATTGCAGGTAGGTCATTATATGCTTCCTGTCGGCGAAGGCGTTTCTGTTGGACTTTTCTCATTTACTTGTGATGACGGAATAGGCATATACTATAATGTTGAGTCATATTGCTGTAATGTTCATGGTGGTGACGGTCTTGTTTCACTCACAACTGAACTTAACGAAAACGAAATGAATACACTCAATGAAGAATTGCTTGACTATCCTAATCGATGGGGTGTATTTTTCAACTGTATGTATTTCGCATTCAGCATGTGGAATTCTGTATCAGACCAGAAATTAGTTGCACTTGTTTTACCAATACTCGGTCAGTTACAGCTTCGCATTCATGGTGGCAAACGAAATAATCTTGATATGTTCTGTCCAAGAGCTGACCAGGTATTAAGACTCATTGGTGAAAAAGGAGACGAGCAGACACTTGTACCTGTAAGTTCCGGTTCAATTGACCAGCAGATTGGTGGATAAAAATTAAAAGAACACGTTTGAATTTGGCTTTGATAATTAAGGGTGATTTATTATCACCCTTTTTTATTTTACACCTTGCCAAAAATCATCATGTATTTTTGTACAAAATGTTAAATTTCATTTTTACTCTTGTATATTTAATTAAAATAGTATAAAATGTATCTGTTAATTTGAAAGAGTATGTTGTAAACAACATACCTTTTCATTTATAAAAGCAAAAAAGTTCGAAAAGGTGGTTTTTCCCATGGAAAACAACAACAAATCTCAGGCAGAGCTTTATCGTGAGGAACGTAAAGAAAGACTCGCTAAAGCTGCCGCAAAAAATGCAAAAAAATCTCCTGTGAATGTTAAGGTTCAGCAGACAGTTAAAAAGGTAATTTCAATTGTTCTTGCAGTTGTTATCGCTTTCGGTGCTGTTGCAGGTGTACTTAATTTCTTTGACATTCCACAGAAGACAGTTAAGGTTTCAATTGACGGAATCAAGAGCAAGATTTCACTTGCTGAAATCAACTACTTCTATTTCCAGTCATGGATGCAGTCATTCAACACTGCTCTTCAGTATGAACAGTATGGTGAAGGCATGAGCCTTTCAATGCTTGGCTTTGACTACACAAAAGCTCCTGACCAGCAGGATTACACAGAAGAACATGTTCAGTTTACTGGCGTTACTATGGAAGACCTTGGTAACATCAAGAATCCAACATGGCAGGATGTATTTACATACACTGCTGTTTATCAGCTTGTTAATGCTAAGTTCGGTGCTGACAAAGCTAGAGAAGCAGGTCTTGTGCTTACAGAA
>JAZOWH010000068.1:0-4186 GCA_045659165.1 Candidatus Fimenecus sp.
AATTACGATATCTGGCTTGCCCAATGGACTAACAGACCAACCTTTGAAAGGGTTTATGGAATCTGGCAGAAAAGTCCGAAAGGGACAGTCAACGGAATCAAAGGCTATGTGGATTTGAACGAGTCATACAAGCATTATCCGTCAATTATGAAAGCCAACGGTCTTAATGGTGTCACAAAAGGCAGTCCATCAAAGAAAACTCATAAGCCTGCACCAAAAAATTATGCCATGGGAGAAAAAGTCACGCTTAAACACACAAAAATTTATAGCGCTTCCACTTCAACTATGGAAATGACCGTAATCAGTGGTGAATATTACATTTATGACGATAAAGTTATAAATGGCAGAATGAGAATAACTAATTCCAAGGACAAGGTGAATAAAAAACCTACGGGTCAGAATGTGACAGGCTATGTGGAAAAGAGTGATTTGAGGTAATTTTATGACAGAGTGGGATGTTGTAAATCACAGACTTGATGCTGTGGAAGAAGATGTTAAAATTCTGTATAAAAAGGTAAACGAGGTTACTCTTGCACAGGTGCAGAGCGTCACAAAGCTTGACAGTATGCTCGTCACATTGGGTGAGCTGAAAGAGAGCATTGAAACGCTGAAAAAACGACCGGGTTGGTTGTGGGATAAGGTGACAGTTGCGCTTGTGGGTGCAGTTTGTGGCGTTTTAGTAAACTACATATTATGATAAGGAGAAATATGATAGAATTTATTACAGAAAATGCACTTATAATGATTCCGGTGCTGAATATTATAGGAGTCATACTTAAAGATACCGAAAAAATTCCTGACAAATTTATTCCGATTATTCTTTTGGGATTCGGAATTTTAGGTGCTGTGGCAGTTATGGGACTTTCACCCGAAAGTGTCGTGCAGGGAGTCCTTGTGACAGGTACAGCCGTCTACGGAAATCAGGTAGTAAAACAATTAAAGAAAAACGAATAAACACATTGATGTGGCGGGGCTTTGCTCCGCCATTATCGCTTCGCCCAATAAATTTGAATTTGTTAATTTTTATATTGTATTTTTCACACAATAATTGTATAATTATCCCATTAGGGAGGTTTTATTATGAAAAAATTTATTTCACTTATTCTTTGTGTGGCTTTATGCCTCATTCCTTGTTTAAGTCTTGTCAGCTCTGCAGCAGACATCAAGGCTACAAGCGGTGCTTACACAATTATTTCACCTTACAGCGATGTTGTATGGGAAGGTGATGACGCATGGGGCGCATACAAGGGTTCACTTCATTCTCACACTACATACAGTGACGGAAATGTTGACCTTGCAACTATGGTAAAGGAATATTATAATCGTGACTATGATTTCCTTGCTAACGCTGACCATGGTGTAACTGGTGTTGAATGGAACAGAGCACCAGCAAAAGTTTTACTCTATTCATATCAGAAACTTTTAGGTTATGATGTTGCTCATCTTACAGATGAAGAGTACAAGGCTATTACAACAGGCACATATCCAACTGCTGACGGCAAAATCCGTGGGGATAAAATGACTTGCGTGACAGGTGCTAATGAGCTTAACAATATGACTCTTACAAAGAGCCATGTCAACGGATTCTTCTTACCTGAAAATGTTGGTAACGGATATGGTGGCTGGGAAAACGGCTTTGAAGATGCTGTGAGATTCACAGATAAACATGGTGGACTTTCAGTAATCAACCATCCTGGTGACTGGTTAGAAAGTCGTGACGATATTTCACAGGTAAGCAACGAAAAACACATTAAATATTTCGGTGACATTTTGCTTAAATACGATTCATGCCTTGGTATAGAAGTTTTCAATGAAACTAACAGCGTTACACCATTTGACAGAATCCTTTGGGATAATCTTCTTATGTATACATTACCTTATGGCAAAAATGTTATCGGCTTCAGCAACACTGATGCTCATACAGTCGAAAATATTGACAGTTCTTTCAACATCTTTATGATGAAAGAAAACAATGTGGAAAATATCAAGGAAACAATGCAGTCAGGCGCATCTTTTATGGTTACAAGAGAGCTTCCTTGTGGTAATGACATTATCGGCCCTGCAGAAGGCTTTGATGTTAAGAACTCAGGTTTACCATATCCTGTTTTCACAAAGGTTGCAGTTGATGGCCATAAAATTACTGTAAAAGCTGGAAATGCACATACAGTTCAGTTTATCGCAAATGGTAAAGTGATTTGTAAAGGTGCGATAGGTCCAAATGGCGCTGTTCTTGACCTTGATAAAATTCAGGGTGCTGAGAATTTCCAGTATGTAAGAGCAGAAGTTTTCGGTGAAGGTGGAATCTGCCTTACACAGGCTCTCGTTATTGATAATGCACCAACACAGGAATTTGAAGAAGAAAAAGGATTAATTCCATTTATTAACAAAGTAATGTTTATGCTTAAAAGCACAAGACTCTGGACAATCATCGTTGAGATTTACAGAGCAATCTAAGTATAAAAAATAACAAGGGCGAGGAGTAAAATCCTCGCCTTAATTTTTGTGATAAGCAAATTATAATTTGTCGGGCCCCTCAGTCACCTTACGGTGACAGCTCCCCATCAAGTGGGGAGCCTATGTTGGCCTTCCCCCTTGAGGGGAAGGTGGCACGAGCAAAGCGAGTGACGGAAGGGGGGTACAATCGCAACGCAGTTCCGACATTCTGCATTAAAAAAGACGGCCTTTCGACCGTCTTTTTCTTGTTTATTCTTCGTCAACTTTTGCTTCAGCAATAACCTTTTCAACAATGTTCTGTGGAGCTTGTTCATAACGAGTGAACTCAAATGAGAATGAGCCACGACCCGCTGTTACTGAACGGAGAACTGTTGTGAAATCACCCATTTCAGCCATTGGAACTTCAGCTGTAAGTTCCTGCATCTTTGGTTCGTCAGCAGGTCCCATACCAAGAACTCTACCACGACGTTTTGTGATGTCACCCATGATGTCACCAAGGTTGTCATCAGGCATACGAGCAACGAGTGTACCAACTGGTTCAAGGATTGTTGGGTCAGCCTTTGGAATACCAGCCTTGTATGCAAGAGAAGCAGCCATCTTGAATGCCATTTCTGATGAGTCAACTGGATGGTAAGAACCATCATAAAGAGTAGCCTTAACGCCTACCATTGGATATCCTGCGAGAACGCCCTTAAGAACGCAATCACGAAGTCCCTTTTCAACAGCAGGGAAGAAGTTCTTTGGAACTGCACCACCGAAAACTTCTTCAGCGAATACAAGCTCGTCACTGTCGCAAGGTTCAAAACGGATATGTACATCACCGAACTGACCGTGACCACCTGACTGTTTCTTATGTTTACCCTGTGCTTCAGCAGATTTTCTGATTGTTTCTCTGTAAGCAACCTTAGGAACACTTAAATCAACTTCAACACCGAACTTGTTCTTAAGCTTAGAAACGATAACGTCAAGGTGCTGTTCACCCATACCTGAAAGAACTTGTTCTTTAGTTTCTTTATTGATGTGGAAAGTGATTGATGGGTCTTCTTCCATAAGTCTGAAGAGTCCCTGTGCAACCTTTTCTTCTTCACCCTTTTTGCGAACATTAACTGCCATTGAAAGACAAGCGTTTGGACAGTCAACGCCATCAAGAGTTACGATATTTTTAGCATCACAGAGTGTGTCGCCTGTCTTAACACCAGCAAGCTTTGTAACAACACCGATATCACCTGCGATGATTTCTTTAGCATCTTCCTGTTTGCCACCCTTAACAGTAACAAATTTACCCATCTTTTCAATTTCGCCTGTACGAACATTGTAAGCCTGAGTATCAGGAGCAAGTTTACCAGAAACAACCTTAAAGAATGACATCTTACCAACGAATGGGTCAGCAACAGTCTTAAAGCAAACTGCAGCAAGAGGTCCGTTGATGTCACAAGGAAGAACAACATCTTCACCTGCTTCATTCTTTGCAGTTTCACCTGCGTAACCATATGCACCAGGAACAGACCAAGCAAGGTTATAAAGAAGCTGGTCAACACCTGCGCAAGTAAGACCTGCAACAGCGTATACAGGATAGATTGAACCATCAAAAATACCTGTGCAAAGACCTTTAAGGATTTCGTCAGGAGTAAATGTTTCACCCTCGAAGAATTTTTCCATAAGTTCATCGTCAGTTGTAGCAACAGCTTCCATAAATGCTGATGTCATTTCTTCGATAACAGGGTCAGAAGGC
>JAZOWH010000069.1:0-1635 GCA_045659165.1 Candidatus Fimenecus sp.
GCACTTAAAAACGAATAATTAAGGTACAAGCGAAAAACCAAAAAAATCCCCTAAGGAGTGAATCCTTAGGGGAGAATTTTTTTATGTAGAATTATTTGTTAGCCTGCTTTGAATACTTGAGTCTATAAACAATGTTCATAATTCTTGTTTCGATAGGATTGATAGGCTCAACCTTTTCGAACATCTTAGCACTAATCTGAATCTTAGCACCCTTGTTTGTGATAAACTCAATAGCACCTGCATCGTATTCACTACCTGCAACACAAAGAGCACCGTTGTTTTCAAGAAGAACAGCGTTTCTGCCCTTAAGCTTCTTAACAACCTTTTTAGCTGTTGCAAGAGAGTTGTTAGGGTCATACTTAGCGCTCTTAACGCTTACACCAACAATCTGAGCGAAGTCGTCAATCAAAGGAAGCATCTTCTTGCCCATTTTTGAACAAGCAACTGTGTATGGGTCCTTTGTATGATAGATATAGTTAACATCACTACGCTTTTTATAGATTGCACGATGGAGTTCGATTGAACTGTTACTTGCGTCACCAGCGATAATGTCGCCTGTGTCGATGTCAATTCTTGTAATAGTACCGTCACCGTCAATAACAGAAATGTTGAAAACAGGACCGTCACGTTCACTCTTACATGGTTCAAATTCAGGAGCAGTTGAAGGTTTCTTTACGAATTTACCAACAACATAGTCATTGATAGCTGTAAGGCTTTCAGCAACTGTGCCTGTAAGTGATGTGTATTTATCAAGAACATACTGTTCACAAATATCTTCAAGACGTTTTGCAACGTTGAAAGCATCATCATAGTCAACACCCATGCAAACTGCACCGTGGTGAGACATAACAGCAGCCTTTGCGTCTGAACGTGTGATTGCATCGATAACGCCTTTACGAAGTTTCTTTGTGCCAGGAAGACCATATGCTGCAATTGGAACGTTGTTGCCAACTACCTGAGCATTTTCACCCTCAACATTGTTGATATCCATACCAAGAGCAGAAACGATAGAAGCGTTTACCTGATGTGTGTGGATAACAAATCCGATTTCAGGACGAAGTTTGTAACAAGCAGCATGAATACCTTTTTCACTTGAAGGCTTGATTTCACCTTCGTATTCAAGGTCTTCAATATTTACAAGAACGATTTCTTCAGGAGTGAGAGTTTCGTAAGCACGGCCACTTGGAGTGATAACGAACTGTGTATCGCTGATACGACAAGAAATGTTACCCCAAGTACGAGCAATAAGACCACTTTCAATAAGTTCTTTACCCGCTTTGATTACGAGTTCTTTTGCCTGCATTATTTCCATAGATTTCACCTCACTAATGATTCTCAGCGGCTATTTTTTGTTATAATTCGTCAAAAAAATCATCTCGCTGATAATGTGACCTGATTTGTGTTAAGTAAGGTGGATGAAGATGAATTCATCCACCCGAAAAAATCAAAAATTATTTGTTTGAAGGCTTAACTGCAACGTTTGCAAATACCTTGTCGAAGCACTGAAGAGCCTGGTCAATCATCTTAGGTGTGTATGCAGCTGATGTGTAGAGACGGCTACCAGCAAGAGTAACAAGTCCTTCTGCCATGTAAGCAGCGCCCATGTACTGCATTTCCTTCTTTCTTTCGCTTGTA
>JAZOWH010000070.1:0-3725 GCA_045659165.1 Candidatus Fimenecus sp.
AGAAAAAGATGTTGTGCTTCTTATTACTGACTCTAATGGCAAGGTTCATGGTCACGAGGATATTTCCTGGGTTTATGCTACAGACTTTTCACCACTTAACAGTAAAAATGTAGCAACAATTTATGTGGGTGGAAGCCGTTGCTATGATGTGGCACAGTGCCTTGAAATTAAAGGAATAGATATCAGTTAACTCGTACTCTTTGAAAATTATGATGAACTTGCGACCGAAATCAGCAAAAAGAGTATTATCGGCAGAAGTATTGTGGTGTATTTTGAACTTTATGCAACAAGTGTTGTGGAAAAAATCAAAAATGCACTTGCACAGAAGGAGGATAAATAACTATGGCAAAAATGGTAATTGAAGTTCTTTATCCCGAATATAACAACCTTTATGGTGACAGAGGAAACTGTGAATATTTAAAAAAGAAATTGACTCTTGCAGGCTATGATGTGGAAATTATCGAAACATCTCTTTACAATGAACCTGCATTTGTGAATAGTCAGGTTGATTTTCTTCTTATCGGTCCTTGTCAGGAAAAGCATCAGTTTGTGGAAATCGCAGAACTTAAAAAATATGCAGATGCTATCAAAAACAGAATTGATAATGGTGGAATAATTCTTGCGACAGGTAATGCCTTTGAACTTTTCGGTGAATATATCGAAAATGATAAAGGTGAAAAGACGGAATGTCTTGGCTTATATCCATACTATGCAAAGCAGTTTTCAAAACTCAGATACAACGATTGTAGTGTAGGTGAGTTTGATGATATGCAGATTGTTGGATTCAAAAATCTCCTTAGTCATTCTTATGGTGAAAATCCAAAACCATTTTTAAGTATGAAAAAAGGATGTGGAATGAACCCTGACAGCAAAATCGAAGGTGTACACCATAACAACCTTTTTGCAACATACCACACAGGACCAATTTTGCCACTTAATCCGCAATTCACAGATTACCTTATAAAAATCGCAGACGAAAATTATGTAAGTGTAGCTCTTGAATTTGAAAACCAGGCTTACGAAAGCAGATTAAATGAATTGTTAAAATAATTTGTAGGGGACGATGCCCACATCGTCCCGTTTCCATTTGATAAACGGCAGGTGATATTATGGAAAAGGTAAAAGTTTCAGCATCAAAAGAATATACAGTAAATATCGGTACAGGCTTTCTTTCATCAATCGGCGAAAAGCTCAAAGAAATCAAACAACTTTGCAGAGTAGTTCTAGTTTCTGACGATACAGTTTTCTCGTTTTATGGTGAAATGGTTAAAAAGAGCCTTGCTGATAGTGGCTATTCTGTTTGTGAATATGTTTTTCCACATGGTGAAGAATCAAAATCATTTGAAAATTATGAAAAGATTCTTGAATTCTGCGCAGAAAACAGTATTACAAGAACTGACCTTTTCGTAGCTCTTGGCGGTGGTGTCACAGGTGACCTTACAGGCTTTGTGGCAAGTACATATCTTCGTGGTGTGGACTTTGTGCAGATTCCAACAACTGTACTCGCTATGGTTGACTCATCTGTTGGTGGCAAAACTGCTATTAATTTAAAATCAGGCAAAAATCTTTGCGGTGCTTTTTATCAGCCAATTGCAGTTTTTGCTGATTGCGAAACATTGAACACATTACCTGATGAAACTTTCAACGAGGGTTGTGCCGAAATTATTAAATACGGTATGATTTGTGATGAAGACTTTCTCAAGTTTTTACAGAATAATTCTATAAGAGAAAATATTGAATATGTAATCAAGCGTTGTGTTGAAATTAAAAGAGATATTGTCAATCGTGACGAGTTTGAAAAAGGCGAAAGAAAGCTTCTCAATTTTGGCCACACCATAGGACATGCTATTGAAAAATGTAGTAACTTTTCAATTTCTCACGGTAATGCAGTTGCTATCGGTATGGCAATGGCAACAAAAGGCGCTTATGAAATGGGTATGAGTGAAGAAGATTTTTCGGATGTGCTTCTTCCATTACTTGAAAAGAACAATTTGCCAACAACTTGTGATTTTTCAGCGGAAGAGCTTTATAAAGCATCACTTTCAGATAAAAAGAGAAGCTTTGACATAATTGATGTGATTGTTCCCGAGAAATTAGGACTTTGCAGAAGTATGAAACTTCCTATTGAAGATTTACAGAATTTTATTGAAAAAGGTATGAACTGAATGACAGTAAAATGTACGCCATCTGTTTTAAGTGGCACAATCAGAGCAATTTCATCGAAATCCCACGCACATAGAGTGCTGATTTGTGCCGCACTTTCCCAAAATAAAACAAAGATTTATTGCAATGTGATGTCAAAAGATATCGCAGCAACTATTGATTGTCTTAAAGCAATGGGAACAGAAATTTTAGTTGACGGTGACATAATCACAGTTGTTCCAAAACCATTTAATAAAAACGCAGATATAAACTGTGGTGAAAGTGGCTCAACCTTGCGATTTTTAATGCCTGTTGTGTCTGCACTTGGAATTGACACCAAAATTTCAGGTAGTGGCAGACTTCCACAAAGACCGATTTCACCATTGAAAGAAGAAATGGAGAAAAAGGGAGTAGAAATAAGCAGTGAATTCCCTTTGCATTTAATAGGAAACTTACAAAGCGGTGAATATGAAATAAAGGGAAATGTAAGTTCACAATTCATTACGGGACTTTTAGTTGCATTACCATTACTCGATGGTGATAGTACAATCAAGTTAATTCCACCGGTCGAGTCAAAATCATATCTTGATATAACAACTTCTGTGCTTAGTCAATTCGGAATTGAAATCGAAGAAAAAGAAAACTTATACATAATAAAAGGTAATCAGAAATATATTTCACCTGAAGAAATTACAGTTGAGGGTGACTGGTCAAATGCATCGTTCTTCCTTTGTGCAGGTGCATTGAGTGAGAATGGTGTAACCGTAACTGATTTGGATGTGAATTCACCACAAGGTGACAAGAAAATTCTTGAGATTTTGTCCAAAATGGGAGCAGATGTGCGAATCAGCGGAAACTAAATCTCTGTTAAAAAGAATAAACTTAAAGGTATTACAGTTGATGCCAGTGATATTCCTGATGCAGTACCAATTATTTCCGTTGTTGCAACGGCTTGTGAAGGCGAAACAAAAATTATAAATGCACAGCGACTTCGCATAAAAGAAAGTGACAGAATAAAATCTGTTGTGGAAATGCTTTCATCAGTTGGTGCAGATGCAGAAGAAACACCTGACGGAATAATCATTCACGGTGGGAAAACTTTGGTCGGTGGTATGGTCAATGGCTATAACGACCACAGAATTGTAATGTCAGCATCGATTTTATCTAATCTTTGCAAAAAAGATGTAATCATTACAGATAGTAATGCAGTTGAGAAATCTTATCCCGATTTCTGGGACTGTTTCAAAAAAAGGGGAGGTAACGCAGATGTCATCAATGACAGGTAATAAAATCAAAATATCAGTTTTTGGACAATCTCATTCAAAGGCAATCGGTGTTGTGATTGACGGACTTCCTGCAGGAAAGAAAATAGATATGGAAAAAGTCCTGAAATTTATGGACAGACGTGCTCCCGGTAAGAATTCACTTTCCACTAGTCGAAAAGAAAGTGATACTCCTGAAATTTTGTCAGGAATGGTGAATGGAGTTACTTGTGGTGCGCCTCTTTGTATGGTTATATATAATGAAAACCAACATTCAGCGGATTATGCTAATATAATAGATACACCACGACCATCCCACGC
>JAZOWH010000071.1:0-3581 GCA_045659165.1 Candidatus Fimenecus sp.
TTTGTTTTCGTCAATATTTACATTGCCATTGCTGTCAAAAGATGCGCACTCAAAAAGAATGACATGAGTAACAATATCAAAATCTTCTGCATATAAACTGTCAGGACTTTGAACATAATCACCTCGAATGTATGTTGTAACCTTGAAATCATCAACCTTCTGGACAACCTTGTCGGTGCTTATGCCAAGAAGATTTGCAATTAGTGTGATCAATGCAGTGAAAAAAGCAATAATTCGATTTAAAAGAGCCATAATAAAATCCCCCTTGTTTTTATTATAGCAGAGAAAAAACTGCTATTCAAGAAAACTTAAATAAAAAAATATAGAGTCCATACAAAGTACGAACTCTATATTTGGTGCGAGAGACGGGACTTGAACCCGTACGGGATTACCACACGCCCCTCAAACGTGCGCGTCTGCCGATTCCGCCACTCTCGCATATCGGTCGTTCTCTCGAACGCAAGAGAAATTATATCAAAGGAAATCGACAATGTCAAGCATTTTTTTGAAATTTTTTTATTATTTTTAAATAGAACTTTTTTTTGAGTGTTTAAATGGCTTTACGGTAGGCTTTTTTGCTTTTTTGGGCAGTCCCTGTGCAATAGTCGGGAATTCATTATCTATTTCATTTGTAGGTTGAATTTCATAAGTTCCGTATTTATTTACCATTTCTGATGGCGTTTCGGGATTGTCGGGGATATAAGTTGTGTTTTCTTCCAACGGATTTATATAATTTTTATTTTCTTTTTCCATATTTATCACCATTGTTATTATGGATAAATCATATTGGAATATACAAAAGCACTTGACTTTTAATCAAGTGCTTTGTTGTTTGTTTAATCTTTTTTTGCAAGTTCTGTAAGTGATGTTGCAAGACCTGCAAGTCCCTGAATTTCTGATGGGATAATGATTTTTGTAGCCTTGCCGTCGGCAGCCTTTTCAAATGATTCAAGTGCTTTGATACTGATAAATTCCTGACTTGGATTTACCTTGTTAATCATTTCGATACCCGCAGCAGTTGCTTCCTGAATCTTAAGGATTGCAGCAGCTTCACCTTCTGCTTCACGGATTTTTGATTCCTTAATAGCATCTGCACGAAGAATTGCAGATTCTTTTTCACCTTCTGCCACAAGAATAGCAGCCTTCTTTTCACCTTCAGCCTGAAGAATTTTTTCACGACGTTCGCGTTCAGCCTTCATCTGCTTTTCCATTGAATCCTGAATTTCACGAGGTGGCATAATGTTCTTTAATTCCACACGATTGATTTTGATACCCCATGCATCTGTTGCATCGTCAAGAACCTCTGTAATCTTTGAGTTAATTGTATCTCTTGATGTAAGAGTTGCGTCAAGTTCAAGGTCACCGATAATGTTACGAAGTGTTGTTGCTGTGAGATTTTCAATTGCCATCATAGGACGCTCAACACCATATGTGTAGAGCTTTGGGTCAATAATACGATAGAAAACAACTGTGTCGATTGACATTGTTACGTTATCCTTTGTGATAACTGGCTGTGGAGGGAAGTCCACAACTGCTTCTTTAAGGCTTACTCTTTTTGCCACTCTGTCAATTACAGGGATTTTTACGTGAAGACCTGTGTCCCATGTTGTATGGTATGCGCCAAGTCTTTCAATAACAAAGGCGTTTGCCTGTGGCACGATTCGTACATTTGCTATGATGATTCCGATAACTATTGCGATTAAAATAACAGGTATAGCTAAAAATTCCATAATTCTTCTCCTTTATAATTTGTTTATTACAAGGGTTGTTCCGATAACACCCTTGATTATTACTGTTTCGCCTTTTGGGATTGATTTGCCGTTTTCTGAAACGGCTTTCCAATAAATATCTCCTACGAGTATTCTTCCCGTAATACCATTTGTATCTTCTGTGACTGTTGCTGTTTTGCTGATTAGTTTTTCATTCTGGTCAACGTCATCAACAGGCTTTTTTATGTGCTTGTTATATATTTTACGGCAAATCACCATAAATACAGCGCTAAGGACAACAAATATTGCTGTTTGCCATAAAAATTTGTCAACCACAAATGATAACAGGCAGGTGACGATTGCAGCAGGTACAAACCATATTGATACCAGTGCTGTTGTCATCAGTTCAACAATCAGGAATAAGATGCCGACTACGAGCCAGAGTACCCAAGGATTTGAAATAAGATACTCCATGCCAATTCTCCTAAATTTAAGTATTATTCTTCATCAATTTCTTTTGCAAAAGTGATGAGAAAAGGTGTTCCTGCTTTTGTATGAGCCATACCACCAAGATATATGTCTGTGCTTACAACTTCCCAGCCGTGTTTGGCCATATCGTTCATTTTTGCCTCTGCTTCGCCAAGCTTTACTTCTAAAATTTTGTATTCTTTCTGCATTTTTATCTCTCCCTTATTTAATTACATAACTATAAAGTGCGTTGTATGCACAGGCTTCGAAGCTGTCTGATGCTCCCCAGTCGAATCTGAAAAAGCCTTGACCACCGCCACCACCGATAACATGAATATGAGTGTTATCGTCAATGTTATCAATAACAACCGTAAGTGTAAGTCGATTACCTGCTCGGTAGTAGTGCTTCTCATAAACCTGAACAATAACTGCTTTGCCGTTGGTGTTATCGTTCACATATTCATCAATGAGAACACCTGTGATTGAGCCGTTGACTATATAACGATTGATTATCTGAGCAGCCTCTTGTGGGGTAATTGATACATAAAAATCTGTCATACTACATAACCTCCTCAAGTTCTGCGAATGCTTTTTGTGCCAAATCTCTCATTCTTGTTGACAGAATTGCCAATACAGTTGCTCTTAAAGCAGTTTTAAGCTTTGACCTTGAAGCATCGTCGCGTACTGTAACATTTTTGATGTGCGATTCTATTGTGACATCGATTTCGGTTGTGTCATAAAGTGATTTTTGTTCGCACTCGTAAATTATACTGCATAAAATGTTGAATAATTCTCTGTCAGGCAAAATATCGTCTGAGCGGTCTTCAACAGAACCGTTGATATAGCTCATAAGAAAGGCAATCTGTTCAAGCTGCATTGAACCGCGCATCATATTGATAAGAATTATACGCATTGTCTGTTCTTCACCATATCGTTTTTCTTCAGGATTTTTTACCCATCCGCGTTTTATCCAATTCTGAATTGTAGAAGTTTCAAGCCCTGTTAACTCTCTGACCTGAGCAAGAGTAAGACCTTTTGTAACGGTTAACAGCGGAGCAATCAGCGAAAAACAGTTGTCTGCTGCAACAGTATTAAAGGTTAATGTTGTTCCCGGTATATATTCCAATCTACTCCACCTCCTTGTTTGTGTAATCACTGATAATCGTAACACGATATAATCTTCGACTATCTATGTGGTGATTTGATTATATCACGAGTTCACGTGACTGTCAATAGGGTTTTTATGATTTTTTGTAAAAAAATAACAGGCAGAAAATCTACCTGTTAGTATTTGTTTATTCACCAATAAGAGTATTGATATTCTTTTCCATAAGGTCAAAGAATTTGTTTACAATTTCTTTATCCTTGTCGTTACCTCTTACGCACATTGAAAGAGTGATAACA
>JAZOWH010000072.1:0-1988 GCA_045659165.1 Candidatus Fimenecus sp.
ATAGCTTGTTTCAGTCCATTCATTCCAACTGTTAACTGTTATGAACGGAGCTTTCATAACACCCTTTTCTATTGACTCATCAGCAAATTTCTTGACCTTTTCGCAGGCGATTCTGAAATTTTCGGGAGTGTTGTTTTTAACAACGCCGGGAATGAACTTGTTGAATCTCACGTTATTATCCCAGCCTACTGAAATATTGGGATAGAAAGGCACATTCATCAACTTGGTTTCTTCTTCAAGATTTTCAATATAAGCGTCGGTCTGCTGCGCATATTCACCGTCGGGGTCAACGCAGGAAAACCAGTTGTAATTTGTAACGGAATCAAATCCGAGATAATCATAAAGCTCATAAACTGTCATACCTTTGCAGTCGTCACCGTCATTAAGCCAGTTATATGTATGTCCTTTCCAGTTTACAGCCTGAAAATGGAGA
This sequence comes from Candidatus Fimenecus sp., assembly GCA_045659165.1. Classification (GTDB taxonomy): domain Bacteria; phylum Bacillota; class Clostridia; order Oscillospirales; family Acutalibacteraceae; genus Fimenecus. The sequence goes on from JAZOWH010000072.1 coordinate 434, forward strand.
CCCCTGAAGCCTGCTTCACCGGTTTTTCTTCGGAATTCTTCAAGACCTTTTTTGCATTCCTGAGTTGTGCCGAATGTACGGATGAAGTTGTCAACATCAAAAACCATGTAGACGGGGCATCCGTCAATCATATAATAATTTTCACGCTTGAAATATTTTTCGATTGTTCTGTCGCATATCTCCGAAAAAATTTCGGGAGTAACAACACCGCTCCAGATAACGGTTGAAAGGTCTGTATCGGAATTTCTCTTATCCCAGAGATGAGTTGCATTGTGATTTGCCCACATGAGCATGAACTTCATCTGAGTGTTGTTGCGGGCTTTAAGGAATCCGTCATTAAGACAGTTTTCAAGAAACGGGCGGTTATCATACCAATACCAGTCATAAATAAAAACGTTGACGCCGTAAGAAACAGCGCAGTTAATCTGCATTTCCATAACCCTGCTGTCAGCTTCGTTAACATATCCCCAGGTGGGAATACGGGGCCAACGGCAACCTTCATAGCCTTTGTTGGTCATTGCTTTAACAGTCTGCCATTCACCATAGCCCTCGGGCCAGAAAATACGGGTTCTCGGCTCGTCACCTGTGTAAGACGGCCATATAAAGGCGGCAATATCATAATTTCTCATATCATTACCTCACAAACGCAGTCAGCCTTATTTTTTAATTCACATTGCTTTGCAGAATTGTCATTTTTATTATATCATATCTTATTTGCCATTTCAATAAAATGCAGCTATGATAACAAAACCATATTTTTATTTGATTTTTTAGTATTGTTTCTTTCATATGAGCATCTCATATAGTTTGATACCAACATTATAACATATACAATTAAAACAAATCAACCTAAATACAAAACCGTGTACTTTTAAGTAAGCAATTTTTACTTACCCAACAAAATAGCAAGGTGAATTTTATGATTTGGCAAAACTTTTTGTGCGCATTGCACGTTCATGTTTGAAAAAAGCGGTGTAAGCGTAGAATATTTTTGTACTCCTGTTGATGCGAGGATAATTGGTTGTGAGAACAACATCCATTACTGCTTTATTCGTGGATACAGGGATATGGTTTTCGCCGTAAATCCAGAAACCTGTGTAGACCAGTATGTATATCCTTTGGCAATGAATTTCAAGGACTTTCTTCGTTTGATATTGTCCTGTGGCAGCACTACTGCCGTTGAACAAATTGTTGGTTGGAGTAAGGAACAGTTCGAGCATTTTGTTGTTAGCAAGGACAATGCAATTCACCCAGAGCAACAAAAGGTTTTGGATGTAATCAAAGCATCGCTAAAACTGAAACCAATAGACGAACCATATGAGTATGTTAAGTCTGTTCAGGAGCAATTTAATAATTGCCGATGCGAAATCAAGTATTCCAACGAGTATTACGACACTTTAGGCTTAGAACGACCGGATGGAACTGAAAGTGATATGAAACAATTGGAGTTTGCTCCTGTGGCATTCACTTTCATAAAAAAAGACAAGTAAATTCCAATTTATTTAACCAAAAAATAAAACTATGTAAGTGCAATAGGATATAAAATCCTGTTGCA
>JAZOWH010000073.1:0-9173 GCA_045659165.1 Candidatus Fimenecus sp.
TTCCCCTTTTGCAACGCTTTTTATTTGTTATTAAATTGGTTTTTAGAAAATCTTATTTGTAAAGTTCTTAGTCTGGATAAGTTACTTGTCTGTCTGTGAATGTTTCTACAACTTTACGGTAAATGTTACTTGCAGTTTTCTGAATTTTACCTTTAAATGCAAATTCACGAGCCATTTTGTATGTGAATTTATCTCCACTCTGCTTTTCTTCTTTTACAGTTTCAGAATTGAATATATCATATATACGAGCTACTCGTGTTTCGTAAGTTGAAGTGTCATTTTCGTCAATCTCAATTATGCGGTAGCCACATTGTGTGGAATGAGCAAGTCCTATGTAACGAGTGCTCAACGAATTGACAATATCAATCCCTTTATGCTCAACTGCAAAGGCATTTGTGTGGTCGTGTCCTGTAAACATTGCAAGCACATCGCCCTTCTCAACCATTGCCTCAAACTGACCAAAGTTATAGTACCCTGGGCAAGGGTATTCTCTTATTGTGCCATAATTCACACGGTCAGGGTCAAACATATAATAGTCTTCTTTATTGTATAAGTGCTTGAATGCATACGGTTTCCATGAATCTGACTTTTGAAGTACATCATAAATTTCGCCAACGATTATATGTTGGAAAACAAGAGAATTTACTGCTTCACCATTATTTTCTGCCTTGAGTTTGTCAGATGTCTGTTTATACCATTCAATCTGGTCAGGTTTAACACAGCTGTATCTTCCCTCTTCGTCATAATCACCTGAATCGAACACCCAAAGATTGAATTTTACCTTTTCACCATTGGATGAAAGTACGGGAATATTGTATGTACCACAACCAGAAAGAGCTTCACCATCATCAACTGAAACTGAACAAGAGAATGTGTTATAATGTGCCATCAAATCTTCTCGTGTCATTGCGCCCTGCTCTGAATCGTGATTACCGAAAGTTACTGCCACAGGAATATTTCTTGAATCAAAAACATTCATCAATGCATTAATCATTTTCTTTGTATCTTCTGCATTGTCGCAATTTACAACATTATCCCCTGTTATCATAACAATATCAGGTTTTTCTGTGTCACAGGCTTTCTCAACCAACCAGATTGTTGGGTCAAAGTTGTGGTTGAGATTAAGATGAGTGTCCGTAATATGCAAAATTTTGAGTTTTCCGTTTGAATCGAACTTAATTGTTTTTTCCGTTTTGTTCTGACTATCAGCGGGATTGTAATTAACTCCGCTATATTCAGGCCTTAATAAGGGTGCTAAAAATCCAAATACCATAACAACCACCAATGCTAATAAAATTACTCTTTTAATTCGTTTCTTCATTGTCCCAACCCCAAAATAAACTTTGTATTCATAAATTATTATACCATCCTCACCAACAAAAAGCAATAAAAAGGCAGTACACCAAAATGCACTACCTATCGTTAAATCTCAATAAATCGGCATAGGTTATACTTCGCATTCACAAAAAGCACAACAACAATTGACATTGTCTTTTCCATTTGAGATAATAAAAACAGAAGCTCTAATATTCCTTTAATATTGATACTGTACTATGTTACTAAAGGAGATGTGTAAAAATGAGAATTCTTATTGCCGAAGACGAAAAAAGCTTGAACAGAATTATTGCAAAACAACTTAAATCAGCAGGCTACAGCGTTGATTGCTGTTATGACGGTGAAGAAGCCTACGATATGATTAGTATGACTGACTATGACGCTGCTATTTTTGATGTTATGATGCCGAAAATTGACGGATTTTCACTTCTTAAAAAAATTCGTAATGATGGAAATGCTTTACCGGTTTTGTTCCTTACTGCTCGTGACAGTATTGAAGACAGAGTTGAAGGTCTTGACATTGGTGCTGACGATTATCTTGTAAAGCCATTTGCTTTTGAAGAATTGCTCGCAAGAGTCCGTGTTATTATCCGTAAAAACAGCGTTTCAAAATCAAATGTCATCTGTGTTGGCGACCTTACGGTTGACCTTTCAAGCAGAACGGTTACAAAGAACGGAAACATCCTATCATTGTCTGCAAAAGAATATGAACTTTTACAGTATCTTGCTGTCAACAAGGGTATTGTTCTCAGTCGTGAAAAAATCGAGGACCACATATGGAATTTTGATTATGAAGGCGGAACGAATGTTGTTGATGTTTATATCCGTTATTTAAGAAAAAAGATTGATGATAATTCTGACACAAAACTTATACATACTGTCAGAGGAATGGGATATGTTCTCAGGGAGGAAAAATGAAAAAATTATCGTTTAAAACAATTACAACGCTGTGGATAATTCTTCTTATTGCAGTTATATGTGGCTTGAGCATCACGGCACTTATGGTTATGAGCCAAAAAACAGCAGATGATAAGAACAAACAAGCCATAATGTCTGCTGTCGAGAGTAATATGGACGAAATGGAATACAGTAACGGTATTTTCGAGTTAGAAAACGATTTTGTTTTTTATTCAGGTGGTATTTACTGTGACTTGTTCACCGAAAAAGGTGAATATATTATGGGCGAAACTCCTGAAAAACTCATTATATCACCCAATTCTAAAGATAAAAATGTTACAGAAACAGAAATCGATGGCGAAAAGTATTATGTATATTCCAGGCTACTTGATTTTACTAAGTATGAATATGAAATAGATGTATTATCAGGTCAAATTATTTCCTATGAAGTTGACGTAACACCTACGATTAAGCACAATTCAATTCCATATTCCGAAACGCACTTTCAGGACGGAATAAACACAACTCAAGCAATTGAAATTGCTCTTTCCCATGCAGGGGTTTCAAAAGAAGATGCTGACATTATAGGTGTTGAACTGACAAATTATCACAACAGAAATGCTTTTAAAATTGATTTTACATCTTCTGATTCATCCTATGACAAGGTGTATATCCGTGGTATTTACCCAATAAGTGAAACAACACAGGCCTTTGATGCAGTGGCAAAAAATGCTTTATACCTTTTTCCTGCATTTATAATTATTGCTGCCATAGGTGCATATATAATTACAAGAAAGACCATCCGTCCTGTTGAAAAAATCACAGAATCTGCACAAGAAATTTCATCAGGTAACGACCTTTCCAAGCGTCTTGATACAGGTAAAGCTCCTTATGAAATTCACAAATTAGGTGAAACATTCAACGATATGTTCACAAGACTTCAATCATCCTTTGAAAACGAAAAGAGATTTACTTCTGATGCTTCTCATGAGCTTCGTACTCCTCTTGCAGTTATAAAGGCTGAATGTGAATATGCTATTTCAGAAAATTCTGACGAAACTGACAGAATTGAAGCGCTTGAATCAATAAATGAACAAAACGAAAAAATGATAAGCCTTGTATCATCACTTCTTGCTGTAACAAGAGCAGAACAAGGTACAGCACGCTTTGTACTTGAAAAAGGCAATCTTAGTGAATTAGTGAATGACATCTGTAAGAATTTCAAAACTACAAAAAATATTGAGCTTAATTCTCATATAGATAATGATATTGAAATCAATATGAATACAACTCTTATAACTCAGCTTGTTGAAAATCTTCTTTCAAACGCTGATAAGTATGGTAAGAAAAACGGTGTTATTGATGTTAAGCTTTCTGAAAAAAATGATAATGTAATTTTATCTGTTAAAGATAACGGCATCGGTATTTGCGAAGAAGATTTGCCTAAAATATGGAACAGATTCTACAGAGCCGACTCCTCAAGAAGTGAAACAGAAGGTTTTGGTCTTGGTCTTTCACTGGTAAAGAAAATAGCAGAAATACATTCTGCTGAGTGTTCCGCAAAATCAGAAACAAATGAATTTACAGAGATTTCAATAATTTTTAAAAAAATTTAAAAAATTAGTTTTTTCTAATGTTCCTTTAATCTTTTATGATTATTATTTAGACACAGTCAAGGACGGCTGATAAAAATATAAAATATATAATCTTAAAAAACGAAAGGAATTGATTTTATGAAAAAAATTATCGCTCTCATCCTCGCTATTCTCGTTGTATTCTCTGTTTCAGTAACAGCTATTGCTGCTCCCGCTGATTTAATCTCCAAAGAAGAAGCAAAAGAAATCGCACTTAATCACGCAGGTTATAATGCTGACGAAGTAAAATTCACAAAAGCAAAACTCGACCACGATGACGGAAGATATGAATATGATATCGAATTCAGAGTTGACCAAAATTTAGAATATGAATATTCAATCAACGCTGAAAACGGAAAAATTCTTGAATTCGACCGTGATTACGATGCACCTGACAGATTTGAAGGTTTCTTCCTTTTCAAATTCTTCAGAAACTTATTTGCTAAACTTTTCTAATAATTAATGTGAAATAATCAAGAGAGGAGAAACAGTTATGAAAAAAATAATTGTATTAGTTTTATCGTTAGTATTAGTATTATCAGCAGTTCTGCTTTCAGGTTGTGCTGATAACAAAGAACCTCAAGTCAATAATCAGGAAGTGAATCAGGCAAATGCTCCTGCAGGAGTTAAAAACAAGGAGACTGTTAGTATCTCTCTTGATTCTGCCATTGACATTGCATTGAACGATGCTGGTGTTCAAAGAAATGACGCTCTGTTACAGGGTTCACCTTCATTGGATAAAGATGACAAAAAACCACATTACGACATTGAATTCAAGCATAACGGTATTGAATATGAATATGAAATTGCTGTAGATAACGGCTCCGTTATAAAGGCTGAAAAAGAAAAGGACAAAGCACCGAATAATAAGGAAGTCTCAGAACCAGTTAAGGTAGAAGAAAAGAACGAACCTGTAAAGCCAACATCACCTGCTGTGGTAAATCCTGACAAGGGATATATCAGCATTGAAAAAGCAAAAGAGATTGCTTTAAATAATGCAGGCGTAAAACAGGCAGATGCCGTCTTTAAAAAAGCATATTATGATTCTGATGACCTTGTTGCCCATTTCGATATTAAGTTCGTTGCAAACGGATATGAATACGAATATGAAGTAAAAGCATCAGACGGTGCAATTCTTGAAAAGGACATCGAAAAAGAACCTGTTCGTGAACAGGCATCACAGGCTCCTGCAAAAGAATATATTTCAAAGGATAAGGCGAAGGAAATTGCAATCGCCCACGCAAAGGTTGATTCTGCAAAAGTAAAATTCGTAAAAGCAGAACTTGACCATGATGATTTGATTGCACATTACGAAGTTGAATTCGTTGAAGGAAGATACGAATATGAGTATGAAATCAACGCTGAATCAGGTAAAATCATAGCCTATGATAAAGACTTCAATGATTAAACTTTAAGCAATAAAAAGACCCACGGAGGAAATCCTCTGTGGGTTATTTTTTGCCTACAACAAACTTCTATAGTTTCAATTATAAACTGCATTTATCAACCACTATCCAACAATTTGTGTTGGTAGTGGTATCGTTGTTTTTAGGGTGACAGAGATAACGGATAAAAGTTTTCTCATATCATAAATTTTTAATTATATTGGAAGAAGAGTTCCGATAAGTGATGAGAATAATAGCTTCATTATTGGAGTTACGTTAATCGCAAAAACGGGAGTGTCAAAGACGCTGTCATCAACTTCAAAAGAAATTTCATCAAAATATGTGTACTGAACGGTTTTCTTCTGAACATCTTCAACACGGAGCATTTTTAGTTCGTCGCCAATGTAATAGAATTTACTTGTTACATATTCTCTGTCGTTGAATTCTTCAACATAGTATTCCGTACCATTCACTGTTTCGTTGTAGTTGTCCACATGATAAAGGAAACCCATAGTAATATCAGAAAGGTCTTCGATTACATTCCACATTCCGTCACCTGCAGTAAACGGAGAATCAAGTTCCAGACAAAAGAATGGGAACGAAGTAATGAATCCTACAATTTTGCCTTCTGTTACAACTGCACGCATATTTACATAACCGTTGTTGAGGTTAAAAGCAAGCTCGTCATCTTTTAAATATATTGTACTTGTTACACCATAATCCGAGCCAAACTCTCTTCCTTTGCCTGTTCTGAGAGTTACGGAAACTTCCTTTGATGTGTTCATTTTTTCGAGCAGAGCTTCTGTTTTTGTGATTTCTGCTGCAGAAGCATTAACCGAGAAAACGGTAACAACAAGAATTGCAAATATTAAAATTACGCTACATAATTTTTTCATAGACATACGCCTCCTTATAAAGTTATTTTATCACAATAAGTGAATAAACACAAATAAAACACTTCGTCATATTGTTAGAAAAACGGCATATCAAATTGTGCACAATTACATCTGTTAAAAGATATCACAAGTCGTGTCATTATCGGTTGTCAGGTGATTTACACCATGAACAAGCATTTAGTTAATTTGCTTAAAAAATCAGTATAAAATATTTATGTTTTTCCCATATTTTAGATTGACAGGTTGGGTGCTGTATGATATAATTACTGCAATGAATACCTTATATTAATATAGCTTTATTCGTCTTGCTATTTTTGAGCGGGACATTTTTTTAGCAGAAAGGAGATTTAATATGACTGCGAACACTAAAATAAATATTATTTCTGCTTCATTAGGTTCTAGCTTTGTTGACGATATTGGTATTTCTATTTCTAATTTTGATTTTTCTGCTATTGATTTTTCACGTTGTGTGGTTTTTCCTGGTTTCTGTGATGTGCATGTGCATTTCAGAGAGCCAGGTTTTTTTTATAAAGAAACCATAGCTTCAGGAAGTCTGGCATCTGCAAGAGGTGGATATACCGCTGTGTGCACTATGCCAAACCTGAACCCTGTACCTGACAGTACAGAACATTTGAAAATTCAAAGAGACATCATTGAAGATTCAGCTTGCATCCATGTGTATCCTTACGGTTCTATCACAGTAGGACAAAAGGGCGAAGAACTCTCTGACCTTGATGGTATGGCACCGGATGTCATCGGTTTTTCTGATGACGGCAGAGGTGTACAGTCTGACGATATGATGCGAGAAGCTATGAAAAAAGCAAAAGCACTCAACAAGCCAATCGTTGCTCACTGCGAGGTAAATGAACTTCTTCGTGGCGGTTACATTCACGATGGTGCTTATGCCGCTCTGCACGGACATCGTGGAATCTGCTCTGAAAGTGAATGGATGCAGATTGCAAGAGATATTGAGCTTGTAAAGGAAATCGGCGTTAAATACCATGTCTGCCACATATCCACCAAAGAAAGTGTGGAACTTATTCGTAAGGCAAAGGCAGAGGGCGTAGATATAACTTGTGAAACAGGACCACATTACCTTGTAATGGATGACTCCATGCTTCAGGAAGATGGCAGATTCAAGATGAATCCACCTTTGAGAAGTAAAGAGGACCGTGACGCTCTTGTTGAGGGAATCATTGACGGCACAATTGATATGATTGCTACCGACCATGCTCCTCACTCTGCTGAAGAGAAATCAAGAGGTCTTGAAAACAGTGCTTTCGGTGTAGTTGGTATTGAAACAGCGTTTCCTATTATGTACACTTACCTTGTAAAACCTTGTATTATTACTATGGACCGTCTTGTAGAGCTTATGGTTATTAATCCAAGAAATCGTTTCGGAATTAAGCTTGGTTGTGACTACTCTATCTGGGACCTTCAGGAAGAATACGCTGTGGACCCTGCAGAATTTGTATCTCTTGGTAAAGCAACACCTTTCGAAGGTTGGAAAGTCAACGGACGATGCCTTGCTACTGTCTGTGACGGAAAAATCGTATACAAAAAGTAAATTTATCATATTGATTTGATATAGATTTAAGAATTTCAGGAGGAAAATTAAATGGCTAAAAGAACAGACATTAAAAAGATTCTTATTATCGGCTCAGGTCCTATCGTTATCGGTCAGGCTGCCGAATTTGACTATGCAGGCACTCAGGCTTGTCTTGCACTTAAAGAAGAGGGATACGAAGTTGTTCTTTGCAACTCTAACCCTGCAACTATTATGACTGATACTATTATCGCTGATAAGGTATATATGGAACCATTGACTCTCGAATATGTGGCAAAGATTATTCGTCACGAGCGTCCTGATGCTATCATTCCAGGTATCGGTGGTCAGACAGGTCTTAACCTTGCTATGCAGCTTGAGAAAAAAGGTATTCTTAAAGAATGCTGTGTTGAGCTTCTTGGTACATCAAGTGCTTCAATTGAGCGTGCAGAAGACCGTGAAATGTTCAAAGAGCTCTGCGAATCTATCGGCGAACCTGTTATTCCTTCAGAAATTACTTACTCATTAGAAGAAGCAAAAGCAGCAGCAAACCGTATCGGTTACCCGGTTGTTCTTCGTCCTGCTTTCACTCTTGGTGGTACAGGCGGTGGCTTTGCTTACAACGATGAAGAACTTATGGAAATCGGTGTTAATGCATTCAATCTTTCCCCTGTTCATCAGGTTCTTATTGAAAAGTCTGTTAAGGGTTATAAGGAAATTGAGTTCGAAGTTATGCGTGACTCAAACGACCACGCTATCACTATTTGTGGTATGGAAAACATTGACCCTGTTGGTGTTCATACTGGTGACTCATGCGTTGTAGCACCTATTATGACACTTAGCAAGGAAGACGAAAAGATGCTCAATGATTCAGCTATCAAGCTTATCAAAGAGCTTAAAATTGAAGGCGGTTGTAATGTTCAGTTCGCTCTCAATCCTAACTCTTCAGAATACTATCTTATCGAAGTTAACCCTCGAGTTTCCCGTTCATCTGCACTTGCATCAAAGGCTTCAGGTTATCCTATCGCTCGTGTTACTGCAAAGATTGCTGTTGGTATGGCTCTTGAAGATATTCAGATTGCTAACACAAATGCTGCTTTTGAACCTAGACTTGACTATGTTATCGCAAAATTACCACGTTTCCCATTTGATAAGTTCACTTCTGCGACTAACAAGCTCGGTACTCAGATGAAGGCTACTGGTGAAATCATGGGTATCGGTTCAAATCTTGAAGAAGCTCTTCTTAAGGGTATCCGTTCACTTGAAATCGGTGCTAACCACCTTTATCTTTCAAAATTTGACAATATGAGCGTTGATGAACTTCTTGACTATATCAAGGAATTCCGTTCCGACAACATCTTCGCTATTGCAGAGCTTCTCTATCATGGTGTTTCTGTTGAGAAAATCCACGAAATCACTATGATTACTCCATTCTTCCTTGAAGCTATTAAGAATATCATTGATATGGAAGAGACTCTTC
>JAZOWH010000074.1:0-2655 GCA_045659165.1 Candidatus Fimenecus sp.
ATCAGAAATTACAACTTCTGCAACACATACAACAACAGGTGTTATGACATACACTTGTGCTTGTGGTGATACTTACACAGAAACTATTGATAAACTCGCTGAACATAATCACAATGCAGTTGTAACTCCACCAACTTGTACAGAACAGGGATATACAACCTACACTTGTGAATGCGGTGATAGTTATGTTGCTGATTATGTAAATAAAACGGGTCATGAATATTATGGTGGTGATTTAGTTACAATTGTTCCGACTTGTACAGAAGGTGGCTACAGATATTGGCCATGTTCAAATTGTGACCATATATGGTATTTCGATTTTGTGGATGCAAAAGGTCATTGGTATGAGGAAACAATTACTATGCCAACCTGTACAGAGCCTGGATATATATTTTTTGTTTGTAAATGTGGTGATTCTTTCGGAGAGGCTCTTGATGCATTCGGTCATACAGAAGAAATCATTCCTGCAGTAGCACCAACTTGTACAGAAACAGGTCTTACAGAGGGTGTGAAATGCTCTGAATGTAACGAAATAATTGTAGAACAGGAAATAGTTCCCGCATTAGGTCATACACCTGCAAATGCAGTTGAAGAAAACTATGTTGCTCCTACTTGCACAGAAAATGGTAGCAAGGATATAGTTGTTTACTGTTCAAAATGTGACGAAGAAATCAGTAGAGAAACTGAAATAATTGAAGCAATAGGTCATGCAGACAATGATGGTGACGGATACTGTGATGGATGTGGAGAACAACTTGATTTCGTAGTATTATGCGACCATAATTGTCACAAGGGTGGTATTTCAGGCTTTATCTGGAAAATTGTAAACTTTTTTAACAAACTTTTTGGTTTAAAAGAAGTTTGTGAATGTGGTGAAGCACATTATTAAGTAATAGGTAAAAAAATAGTCAAGAAGTAAAATAATATAAACATAAATAAGCAAGTTCACGTTTGTGAGCTTCCTTTTTGCTTGTGATTTAATTTTGTATGTTTTGCAGGCGTGAAAGCCTGCCACTACGCGATTGCGTTTTACTGCTGTGGTGGTTGCATACCCATAAGTGAACTCATCATACCGCCATTTTTCTTTTTAGGTGGTTTGTATGCAGGAGGATTCTTCATAAGTTCCTTTGCTTTTTTACCAGCTGAAGATGCAAGGTACTTGTTAACAGCAACGAGTGTGTCATAGAAATCGTCATCAGTAATCTGTTCACGACAGTTTGCAAGAAGAGCTTCGTCGTTATTAATTTCACCAAGGATTGTAACAACAACAAGGTCCTGAACATCGTTTGAACCGTTTTCATAAATGTCGCTTAAGATTTTGAAAAGTTTGTTCATTGTTTGAGTGTCATTTGAACGGATTGTTTCTATAATGTACTTGTTAGCGTGATTTACAAAGAAATCTTCACCAAGGAATTCGTCATATGTCTGGAAGTTTTCTTTATAAGCATCCTTAAGTTCAGGATAAAGAGTTGAAATACGGCTTGCAAGTGTGTTTGCGTCGTATTCAGTACCGTTTTTAGCAGCAGTTTTTGAAATTGTCTGTGGTGCTTTCTTAACAGCCTGACGAGCCTTTTTGCCATATGATGAACTTACTGTTTCGATAATTTCGTTAGAGAGTGATTTGATATCTCTTTCTTCGTAAGTTTCAAGGTCAAGAAGGTTAGATTCAACCTTTACAAAATCACCTTCACCAGCTTTTTCTGTAACATCAAGAAGGTTATCGTGGCTGAGCAGTCGAATTGTAATGTCGTCCTTTGTAAAATCAACATAAGCTTCGTCACCGTTTTCGCAAACAGATGCAGATGTAAAACCTAACTGTTCAAACTTTTCAGAACAGTTTTTCAAGATAAGTGCAAGAGATTCTTTTCTTTCAAGCATTTTATATACCTCAAATCGCCTTAAAATTATATATCCCATATAATATAACACATTTATTTTAATTTGTCATCAAAAATTTGTGAATATTATAATTGAATATTGAATTAAAATATAGTACAATATTATTAAATGTGGTAGTATGACTATTTGCGAGGTGGCAAATTTGAAAAATGCACTTATTATTTTTGGTGGTGTTTCTTCAGAACACGATGTTTCTTGTGTTTCAGCAACATCTGTTATAAGAAATATTCCAAAAGAAAAATATAATGTAATTATGATGGGCATTACAAAACAAGGTGAAATGTTTGTATATGACGGAGATTACAACAATCTTAAAAAAGATGGTTGGCTTGAGTGCAAGTCAAATCTTAAAAAGGCAATAATCTCAACTGACCGTGCTGACCATGGTATAGTTGTTTTTAATGAAAACGGATACGAAAAAATTAAGATTGATGTTTGTTTCCCTGTTATGCACGGAAAAAATGGTGAAGATGGTACAATGCAAGGTCTTCTCACAGTTGCGGGTATTCCATATGTTGGATGTAACACAATGGCATCTGCTGTATGTATGGATAAGGCTATGACAAATGCTATCTGTGATGTTAACGGAATTGCACAGGCAAAGTGGAAATACATCACTAAATATGATTTTGAATGTCGTGGCAGAGAATTCGCAAGAGAATGTGAAGAATATTTAGGCCTTCCTGTTTTCATCAAGCCTGCAAATGCAGGTTCATCAGTTGGTGTTGTTAAGGCAAAAACACTTGAAGAAATTCA
>JAZOWH010000075.1:0-5766 GCA_045659165.1 Candidatus Fimenecus sp.
GGTATTGATTATCACGATGGAAAACTCTATGTTGTTTTTGAGTCAGGTGCACAAACCTATTCCGATGCAAAAGAAATCAACAAGGACATATGGGAAATGGATATTGATGCTATAATCAAATAATCATATAATTGCATAAAAAGTGAACTCCAAGTTGCACAATGTAACTTGGAGTTTTGTTTTGTAAATTTGTAATACAACTTGATTTAGATAAAAAAATCCTCCACACCGATTGATGTGGAGGTTTTAATTTATGGCATTGGTTGTCTTTCTGCTGAATAGTTTACATCAATTGCCTTCTTGAATAACAAGTAGTCATATTTTGGAATCCAGTCATCACCGATTTCCAATGATGCAAAATCTTCTTCACTTACAGCAACATTAGCAACTGTAACACCTTTAAGTTCACCATCTTGTTTATAGCAAGTATCCCAGAAAGCATGATGACCAACATATGTTACAGATGATGGAATGTAAACATACTGTAAAGCCTGATTGTAACTGAATGCGTCAGAACCAATGAACTTGAGTCCTTCAGGAAGTGAAAGGTAAATTTCACCAAGTGCATCCTGTGATGTGAAATGAGAATCTGCTACATCACTTGCTTTGTATGTAAAGATACTATGAAGTGATGGAGTTGTTCCCCACTGGTCAACACGTTCATGAAGTTTGAACACAGCAAGTGTTTCGATTGTCTGGAGACCTTCAGGAAGATAAATTGCTCTGATATTTGCATAGTTAAAGCACATTTCACCAAGCTTTTTAACTGTTGAAGGAACTACATAAGTCTGGATATCTCTTTCATATTCTGGAGTAACTTCATCTCTGTAAAGTTCTCTTTCATATCCGTATTTCTGACGAAGGTATTCATCGTGGTCACAAGGATAGCAAAGAATTTCTGTCTTATCCTTATTGTAAAGAACACCGTCAACGTCGCAGTAGTTAGGATTATTCTCATCAACCTCAATATTCTGTAATGCCCAGCATGAATAGAATGCCTTTGCATCAACGAATTCAACATCAGGACCAATTGTAATAGTTCTGATTTTATCGTCACAGTTAAGAGTAAACTGTCTTACTGCTTTAATAGGCTTAGATTCATCCTTAACAACCTTGAAGTTTGTTGCAGGGTCATTATTACCAGCGATATACTCAATATCAGAAACATAGTCAATTTCAAGTTCATAAAGGTAACCTGTGTTACTGAATTTTGAGAATTCGTATCCGTTTTCGATTTCATTGTATTCAAATGTTTCATTCTGTAATGCAAGGACACTGAAAAGCATTGAAAGGAAAACAGAAATAACGATTACAATTACGAATACTGCCTTTTTCAAATTATAATATTTGTAAGGCTTGTTAATATGAGGTGCTGCAAGACCATCAACCTGATAAGTCCATATTTCGTCTTCAGGAATGTCAAGTTTTATATCTTCCTGCAAAGCAATACCCTTTGCTTTCTTTTCTTTTTTACTCATAAAAACTCACCTCCATTAACCTTTATAGCTTCCGGCAGTTGATTTACCAGCTTCTTGTGCTTTCTTTTCAGTAACTTCTGCACGACGCTTAAGTACTTCCATAACAAGATTCTGTTTCTTGTTATCATAATCCCAGAAGAGGTATGGAATTGTCATAAGGAAGAAACCGATTGCGTCAACGATGATTGGCACAACAACGATATTTCTTCTTGAGCCGTCGAAGAAGAGAATTTCCCAGTTACTGTTGAAACCGTATCTGAGCAAGAAGATTGGGCTAATAAGACCAACGAATGATGTGATAGGTCCTGTAAACCAACCAAAGATACCTGTAAAGCTTTCAAGACGTTCACCTGAAAGGTACATTTGATAGTCACTGATACGAACACCCATATCGTGACCTGCTGTTGTAGGAACTGTCTTTGTCATTTCCATGAAGAAGAGAACAACGATACAGATTGTACCGCAGAGTGCAAGGTTATCACCGAGAGTCCACATTGCAATTGCGATAACAGCATTACCGATTGCACGGCTTAACTGATAGAAAATCATAATCTGTTTATATGAGAATCTCTTAAGGAAGTATGGAGATAACAAATCAGGTGGAGTTCCTGCGAATGAAACGAGTGCTACCAACAATGAGTATGGAAGACCGCTCAAACGGAATGTGTAGAAGTAAAGGATAGTTGCGAATGGCAACATACCGTTACCCAATGAGTCAATAAGACCAACGATTGTATTGATAAGCAAATACTTGTTTTTAAGAACACCAAGCATACCGTCCCAGAACTTAATCTGAACTTTTTCTTCAATTGGTGGCTGTGGAATTCTTTCCTTAATACGACCTGCAAGCCCCATTGTAAATGCAGCTGAAATACAGAATGTTACTGGAATAACCCATCTGTAGAAGTTGATGTCTGCCCATTCGTGACGGAGCATACCAACAATTGCTGGAAGGATGATTGCAAGGATTGAGTTAAAGATGTGTGAAAGTTTAACAGGATAGCTACGAACAAGAATTCTTTCCTGAAGGTTTGGACTGATTCTCTTTGAACATTCTTCAAGAACATTACCAAATCCGAATACGTTATATGTAGCAAAGAGAAGGTTAGCAACCCATACACGAGTAGCAACATCAGCGATGTTATAAACCGGAAGCCAACCGATAAGGATAACCATTACACACTTTGGAATAACGTCACAGTAAAGACCGTACTTATATCTGCCGTATTTAGGAATAAGCTTTTTACGCCAGAAAATGTTTCTAGCACCTACCCAACGTGAATACAGGAAATGTGTGCCAAAGGTTTTAAAGCATGCCGTGGCATTCATACCCTCAAAACTGTTAAGCATTGTAATAAAAGAGCTTGACTGGTCAAACAATCTTGAATAGTCAAATAACAGCGTGGATATACCAAAAGCCATCATAAGACCATAAACCAGATATACTTTTCTTTCTTGTTTCTTTGGCAAGAAGCCCAAGTTGTCACAAACATACCACCAGATAAGGGCTGTAATATAACCGAGAGGCATATTCAAAAGACCGATAACTGAGAATGTAAGATAAGGCAACTTATAGTGGTGCATAATGAGGAAACAGCTTGACCAGAAGCCGATATACTCAAGTGTTTTTGCACCTGTGTAGTTTGCGCCGACACCGATAACAACGTCCTTATATTCTTTATAAGGAACATATTTACCTTCTGCCGGGGTGCTCCAATGAGTTTTGATTTCGGTAGCGAAATCTTTTACTTTATCAAGTACACTCATTTTTCACTCTCCCTTTCTTAATATATTCGATTAATTTTACCACAAACGCCAATTAATAACAAGGAATTTTGCCATTTATTTTTTCTTTGTAAAATATCAACAAAAAAAGGGCTTGTCACTTATGCAACAAGTCCTTTAAACTTTTATTTTCCTAGTATTTCCAACACTTCTGAGACATCTGTTATCTCATAATCAACTCGAAGATTATCACGATTTTCACCGCCATGAGCATTATACCAACAACAGAGAATTCCAACATTATTTCCACCACGGATATCACTTGTAAGGGAATCGCCGATAATCATAACCTCATCCTGATTGAATTTTCCGATTTCACTCTGCACAGCGTCAAAAAATTCCATTGAAGGCTTTTCAAATCCGATTTTATCAGAAATGAAAACTCCGTCAAAAATCTTATCAAGTCCCGATTGTTTGAGTTTTCTGTCCTGTGCCACAAAAGTACCATTTGTAACGGCATACTGTTTTACTTTTCCTTTAAGAAACTCAACTGTTTCAAGTCCGTTATCGCAAAAGAAAACCTTGTCACCAAGGCGATACTGATACTCCAGGTTAAACTCGTCTATTTTGTCGAATTCTATTCCCTCTGTACTGAAAAATTCCACAAATCTTCCACGAAGGACTTCGGGCTTTGTAAGTTCATTTCTCTCAAGTTTTTCCCAGTATTTTCTATTAATAACTGAATATCTTGAAAGCATTTCGTCGGTACATTCACCAAGAGAAAAAATCTCAAAACACTTTCTTATACCGTATTCTTCTGACTTTCCAAAATCAAGAAGTGTTCCGTCTATATCCCACAACAATGTTTTAATCATTTTATCCACCAATTATGCCAAGTCCTTCAAGCAAGAACTTTACGCCCATAAGTACAAGCACAAGACCACCTGCAAATTCAGCTTTATTCTTATATTTCGCACCGAATTTGTGACCGATAAATACACCAATTGCAGAAAGTAATGCAGTTATTACGCCGATAAGTGTCACAGCCACAAAAACAGTATTCTGTTCATATTCAAGAGCAAAAGCAACACCAACAGCCAATGCATCAATACTTGTAGCAACTGCAAGTGCAGTTAACTCTTTAAGGTCAAGTTTACTGTCACAACAGTCACACTCTTCTTCATCATGGAATGCTTCATAAATCATTTTACCACCGATAATACCAAGAAGAATAAATGTTACCCAATGGTCAATGCTTGTGATATAATCAGCGAATTTTGAACCGATAAACCAACCTATAAGTGGCATACCTGCCTGAAACCCACCGAAAAACAATGCGATAAGCGCTGTCTGCTTATAATCAAGCTTTCTCATATTAAGGCCTTTACAAATTGCAACAGCAAAGGCATCCATAGCAAGACCAACTGCAATAATTACTAATTCTGACATGATAATTTCCATAGCCTTTCCGGATACAAATTTGTATAAAACAATTACATCACTCCTTACTGTAGCCGGATAAGGCGTGATGGACATATAATCTGTTTTTAGCGTGATTTTTCACGCTAAAAACTCCTTGAAAAAAAGACTCATAAGAAACTATGAGCCTTTAATTATCCTACCGAAAAATGATAGCACTTATATATATAATTGTCAAGAAATCTTCATTCTTAAACGAAGCTTGTCACTTATCATTGCGATAAACTCTGAATTTGTTGGCTTTCCCCTATCACTCTGGATTGTGTATCCGAAATATGAGCTTAACACATCAACATCTCCTCTGTCCCATGCCACTTCAATAGCGTGACGAATGGCTCTTTCTACTCGTGATGATGTTGTTGCATATCTTTTTGCAACAGTGGGATAAAGCACTTTTGTAACGGAGCTCATCATTTCACTGTCATTTATTGTAAGCACAATTGCTTCACGAAGATACTGATACCCTTTTATATGTGCTGGGACACCTATCTGATGCATTATTTCACTTACTGTCATTTGCAAATCATTTGTATCCTTGAGTGAAGATGCATCTTTTTTGTTTTTCCAACCTGTCAATTGAGTAACTCTCTGCGCAAGCATATTAACATCAAAAGGTTTAAGGAAATAATAATCGGCACCTGCTGAAAGAATTTCTTGTTCAAATCGTTGATTATCAGAACTTGACATAATAACAGTAAACGGCTTTTTATCATTGTCCTTTAAACTGTTTACAACTCCTAGCGCATCAAGATTTGCCATAAAAGCATCCATTATTACAACATCTGCATTATCTGTTGAGAGTTTTGATAATAACGCCTTACCATCCTTCGCAACTAGTGACACGTCGCAACCATATGTACGCAATACATTTGCACAATTCCTTCCAAATTCACTACCTTCACCCGTTAATAATACTTTTAAATTGTTTCCCATTTTTTGGAACCTCCATTTTATTTCAAATCATCTCGTGATTTCTTATTTCTGCCATATTTTACCATATATGGTAATTTATGGCAATAGTTTTTTGTTATTTTACTATTAAAAACTTTTCGACAAAAAATTCATATAAGAAAAGCACTAAAAT
>JAZOWH010000076.1:0-1801 GCA_045659165.1 Candidatus Fimenecus sp.
CAGAGCACCTTAAGGCTAACAAAAAGGACCATCACTCACGTCGTGGTCTTCTTAAGATGGTTGGTCGTAGAAGAAATCTTCTCGCATACCTTCAGAAGAAGGATATCGAAAGATACCGTGCAATCGTTGCAAGACTTGGTCTTCGTAAGTAATCGAAACAAATTAAGGCAGGTAAGAATACTCTTATCTGCCTTAAAATGCATTTAAAGGCATTAACATTTGGGGCGAAAATTTAAGGTTTTAGCGGTAAATAGAGCTTTTAAATAAACTTTGAAGGTTGTATTTATTGCTAAACAGATTTTTGCCCCAACACAAGAAAACAAAAGTAAAGGAAGGTAAAAATTATGTTTTTCAAGAATTTTAAAGTTTGGGAAACTGAACTCGCAGGTAGAAAATTGACTCTTGAAACTGGCAAGATGGCTGGTCTTGCTAACGCAGCTGTTATGGCTCGTTACGGTGAAACAGAAGTTCTTTGTACAGTTACAGCTTCTGCAAAACCAAGAGAAGGTGTGGATTTCTTCCCACTTTCAGTTGACTATGAAGAAAAAATGTACTCAGTAGGTCGTATCCCTGGTTCTTTCCAGAGAAGAGAAGGCAGAGCAAGTGAAAAGGCTATCCTTACATCTCGTTGTATCGATAGACCTATCCGTCCTCTTTTCCCAAAAGACCTTAGAAATGACTGTTCAGTAGTTGCTACTGTAATGTCAGTTGATCTTGATTGTTCACCTGAAATCACAGCTATGATTGGTGTTTCAGCAGCAATCGCAATTTCAGATATTCCATGGGCTGGTCCTGTTTCAGGTGTTAACGTTGGTCTTGTTGACGGCAAAATCGTTATTAACCCGAATCTTGAAGAAAGAGCAAAGTCAGACCTTGTTTTGACAGTTGCTTCTACTGCTGACCTTGTTGCTATGATTGAAGCAGGTGCAAACGAAATCGACGACGATACAATGTTTGATGCTATTATGGCAGGTCACGCTGAAAACCAGAAAATCGTTAAATTCATTCAGGGTATCGTAGATGAAATCGGCAAGCCAAAATTTGCTTATGAATCATCAGACCCAGACCCAGAAATTATGGCTGAAATCGAAGCATTCTGCATCGAAGATGTTAAGAAGGCTCTTGATACAGACGATAAACTTGTTCGTGACGAAGCACTTCTTCCAATTTATGAAGCAGTTCATGAAAAGTTTGACGAAAGATTTGAAGGCAACGAAGCAAAGCTTGACGAGATTATGTATCTTGTTCAGAAGCACGTTGTTCGTGCATGGCTTAAGGATGAACACAAGCGTGTTGACGGTCGTGGTATTGACGAAATCCGTCCTCTTAATGCAGAAGTTGACCTTATCACTCGTGCACACGGTTCAGGTATGTTCACTCGTGGACAGACACAGGTTCTCTCAATTGCAACACTCGGACCTATGGGTGACGCACAGCTTCTTGACGGTCTTGATGAACAGACTGAAAAGAGATATATCCATCACTACAACTTCCCATCATACTCAGTAGGTGAAACCAAACCTTCACGTGGGCCGGGACGTCGTGAAATCGGTCACGGTGCACTTGCTGAAAAGGCTCTTGTTCCAGTTATTCCATCAGTTGATGAATTCCCATATGCAATTCGTGTTGTATCAGAAGTTCTTTCTTCAAATGGTTCAACATCACAGGGTTCAATCTGTGGTTCAACTCTTGCTCTTATGGCAGCAGGTGTTCCAATTAAAGCTCCAGTAGCAGGTATCTCTTGTGGTCTTATCACAGGTGATGATGGCGTTTATGGCGACTTCATGACAATGGTTGATAT
>JAZOWH010000077.1:0-5753 GCA_045659165.1 Candidatus Fimenecus sp.
ACTTTGTGTTTTTTGAACTTTTCAACTGCATTTAAAATCTTGTAGAATGTATTTTCGCGGTTTGCATCAACACGGAATTTGTTATGCTCAAGGTTTCCGTCAAGGCTTAAACCTACAAGAAAATTGTTCTTGTGGAAAAAAGCGCACCATTCATCTGTGACGAGTGTTCCGTTTGTCTGAGTGCTGAAATAAATCTGACTATTAAACTTGTTTGCAGATTTTACTTTATTAACAAAATGCTCAAAATAGGGGAGTCCTGCCATTAATGGCTCGCCACCCTGAAAAGCAAATGCAACACTTTCACCGTTGGCAAATTGAAGTGCCTTTTCTATTAAATTGTCAGCAGTTTCCTCTGTCATAATACCGAAAGAGGATACCTCACGAAGTTCTGTAACATTGTGATAAAAACAGTATTCACAGTGCATATTACAAAGACTTGATGCGGGTTTAATCATTATGGAAAGTGGTGGCATAGTTAATTTTCACTCCTTGTGAAAATTATCGATATAAATTCCTGACAGAATTTTCGATATGTTCTGATGAACTCGATATGTTGCAAGCAACTCGAAATGTTCACTTCGTGAACGAGGATTTATATCATATCGAGTTTGAGCATCAGCGAAAACATATCGATTTTGCGAAACAAAAATATCGAGCAATCGAAGATTGCATATCGACAAAATATAGTAATATAATTATATAACAAAGCCCATTGAAAATGCAACTTCAATGGGCAATTATTATTTATTTAAGGTTGTTGTAATATTCCTGATTTATTCCACGACGATTTGCTTTGAAACCTTTCATAACATCAGTCATTTTTTGATTAAGTTCTTCTGCGATAGTAGGATATGTGCTTGTTCTGTTATAATTTTCACCCTTATCGTCAGTAAGAACGAACAACCAGTTCTTTCGTGTCTTGTCAAAGAATGCAGGGTTGTCATTTTGCATCTTACGGAAGTATTTGAATGTTATGTATTCGTTTTCTGTAAGCACAGGATATTTGTAATCTTTATATTCCTCACGCTTGAGGATATCTTCAGTTGTCATTGTGTACTGAAGTGCCTTGAGCTTTTCTCGTTTCATATGAAGAATAGGATGGTCCTCATTGTGAATTGCAGTATCGTCTTTTAAAATCGGAAGAATTGAAACACCGTCAATTGTTCTGTCGTTTGGAAGATAATTACTTGTTTTACCGGAATTGCCTGTAATTCCACAAAGTTCAATGAGTGTAGGGAACATATCGGCAAGAACAGCACTCTGTTCACGAGTTGTTCCTTTTTTCCAGAGTCCATTATTGTTATTCCACTTAATCATAAATGGAACTTTCTGACCTGCCTCGTATGCGAGATATTTGCCACCACGGAGTTCACCTGTTGAGCCTTCAAGAGCAGGACCATTGTCACTTGTGAACATAATGATTGTGTCATCCATAACACCAAGTTCTTCAAGTGTGTTGAAAAGTTCACCAAGATAATAGTCAAACTCAGTAACACAGTCAACATAAGTACCCATACCGCTTGTGCCGTCAAAATCATCACCTGCAAAAACAGGTCCGTGTGGCCATGGAGTTGCATAGTATGCGAAGAATGGCTCGTCAGAATTCTTAACTGTATCAGTAATCCAATCGTTGATTGACTCATGAATCCATTCACTTGCCATGCTCTGTTCTTTCTTGCCATCCTTGAAGAATTCGTCAGTACCATGAACAATTTCATATTCACCGTTTTCTTCTTCAACATAATAGAATGGAGTCATATCGTTAACGTGATGGCTACCATAGAAATAGTCAAAGCCCTGATTTGTAGGAAGATATTCGCCATAGTCACCAAGATGCCATTTACCGAAAGCACCTGTGTTGTATCCTGCACTCTGGAATACTTCTGCAATAGTGATTTCATCACCAAGCATACCATCGGCATTGTTGCCCATTTCAATTGAATTGAAAATTCTTGTAGATGCAAATGGTGAAAGAGTAGCAACAGTAGGATAAATAACGTTGTCAGCATAGCCTCTGAATGGATAACGGCCTGTCATAAGGCTGAAACGAGCAGGAGAGCAAACTGAATAACTTGAATAAAAATTATCGAAGTTTACGCCATCTTCACCGATGCTGTCAATGTTTGGAGTATCATAAATTGCACCATTAAGTGAGATGTCACCCCAACCAAGGTCATCCATCATAATGAAAAGTACGTTTGGTTTGCCCTTGGCATTTTTATCAACTTTGTTAAGATAATCGTCGTGACCTTCCCAAAGTCTGTCCACATTAGGCTGTGAACGAAGATTCATTGTAAGAACATAGAAAATTGTTGTTCCTGCAAGGAAAAGACTGAGAAGTGATGTTGCAACAAAATGAGTACCTTTTTTATTGAATTGTTTTTTACCAACCTTAAAGAGCAGAACAAGTGCAACGATACAAGGGAGAATAATTAAAATATTTCCACCAAGACGAACAAGAATGTTGTAGTTGTCAGCACCTGAAAAAAGTGCATTTTTAACAGAACTCCAACCTGCTTTACCTGATGAAAAAGCACCAAAACCTGCGTCAGCACCCCAAATTGTATAATAAAGCACGATGGAAAGTCCTGAAACTAAATATCCAATAAAGTTCCAAAGATAAAGCTTCTTAAAGAAAAGAATTCCAAGAATAGTAAGAGCCACAACAATGCACATATAAGCTACGTTGACAACTGCTAAAATGTTAAGTCGCATAACTTGAAGTGCAATTGCGAGTACAAAGCCGATAACCATAATGATTATAGGAAACAGCTTTTTAGAATTATCATAAACAATTCCTTTTTTCATATATTTTCCTCCCGAAAGAACATATTTTTACTATTATATAATAAAATAAGCTGATATTCAATATAATATGCCAATAAAAAAGTGACCTTATTTCAGGTCACCTTTCATATTATTGAGGATGCTTTTTTGATTCTTCAAGTATAATATTATAAACTTTTTCGTTAAGCTGTTTAACGTCATCACGTTTCATATCTCCTGTTTCAATAGGGTCAAGAACGATTACCTTTACATCTGTTGGAGTAATCTGAAAATCACTACCCTCAAGCACCTTGAAAACATTGTGGATATAAATTGGAACAACTGTTACGCCGGTTTTCTGAACGATTTTAAATGCGCCATTTTTGAATTCATCAGGAGTGTTTGAAAAACCTCTTTTACCCTCAGGGAAAACAAGCATTGAATAGCCACCCTTAATCTGCTCAGCAGTTTTGTTAAGAGACTTAATGCCCTCTCGTGCATTTTCCTGATTGATAGGCACACATTTGATGATTTTGCTGATTTGTTCAATAACAAAGAACTTGTTAAGCTGCATTCTCATAAGGAAGCCGAAATTGAAATCCTTTAACGCATGTAAAAGAAGTGGAACATCGGCATAGCTTTGATGGTTTGGAGTAAAAAGCACAGGTCTGTCTGTTGGTATTTTTTCAAGACCTTCAACAGTAATGTTCATTCTTGCAGTTTTTGTTGCAAATTTTGCCCATTTCTTGATAGCAGGAAAACCGAATGCATCAGCCTTGTCCTGTTCTCCTTTTTTTACAAGATAACTATGATATGCAATTTTTGGTTCCATTACAATAAAAACGTGTGCAAAAATCTTTGCAAATGCCTTGTAACTGAAAAATTTCTTTTTAAAATTCGCCATTTTACTTTACGCCTCTAAATAATCAATATATTCTTCTAAACATAAACCTAATCGGTTAATTTCTTTCGCATGTTCAACACCAACATAACGGAAATGCCATGGTTCATACATAATGCCAGTTTCATTTGTTTTGTCCTTTGCATATCGAAGAATAAAACCGTAGTTTTCAGCATTTTCCATAAGCCAACTGAACTGTGCAGAATCTTCAAATGATGTGCTGAGAGTGAAGTTGCCTCTTTGGAGTATATCAAAACCAAGTCCTGTGTTATGTTCACTTGTTCCTGAAAAAGTTCTTGAATAATTTGCCTTGTTTATAGCGTCACTTTCAGAATAACCCTGACTTATATATGAATTTACTGAACGAGTAAAAAGCTTGTCCTGAAGATAAATACTTCTGTAAGCAGATACCAATTGAAGTGGTACACCTGCTTTTTCAGCATCAGCAAACATATTTTTAAGTGGTTCATATGCTGCTCTGTCAACTGCTTTTACTGAATTGTGCTGTTCACAGTTAAGATACATTGCGTCAACTGGATTTCCGTTTGACCAATACACCAAATCCCATTTGAAATCTTCAGGTAATTCATACTGACGGTTAAGAAGCATCAGTGTTCTTCCGTGCTTAAAGATATCAGCGGTAACAGCATCAGGTGAACGATATTTCACAGTGTCATAAAATGAACCTGTAAATACATATTGATTTGTAGTATTAGATTTTGTGATATCTGGTACATCCGTTGTTGACTCAACAGGAATAGTTGAACTTTCTGTTTCGGCAGCTTCGGTTGAATTGCTTTCGTGTGTAGTGTCGACAGTTTCTTCTGTATTTGAAACATCAATAGGTGCATCGGTAGGATTGTCGTTTGTTGCAATGGTAATACCTATAAAAATGAATGCAAAAACGACCAGGCAAGTGATTATTGCTGATATTCTTGAATTCGTTTTTTTGTTGTTTTTCTTTTTGCCAGCCATAATCATTCGCTCCTTAATAATAAGTATCATAATTATACCATAAAAAGGAATCTAAAACAAGAGATAAATCAATGCATAATTCTAATATATAATAAGCGTATTGACTTTTGTCACCTTTTGTTGTAAAGTAGTATAGTAAATGTTTAACTTTTGAAAGGGGTTAAAGAAAATGGCAAAAAAACAGTATACACCTGAAGAATTCAAGGCAAAAGTTGAAAAAAGCAATGCTAAAAAAGAAAACTTCTCAAAGGTATTTCTTTCATCAATAGCAATTTTACTTTCTTTGGTAATTACTTTCAGCGTGGTTTCTCTCGCATTCGTTTATGTAGGTAAAGCAGGACAGACAACAGTTGTTTCAGGCCCAGTTAATGACGGCGGTTCAACAAACGTTGATGTTAATGTTCCTAATAATGATGTTGTAGTTCCTGGTGATGAAGCAACAGACGTTCCAGCAGGTGACGAAGTAACAGATGTTCCAGCTGATGACGAAGCAACAGATGCTCCAGCAGGTGACGAAGCAACAAACGCTCCAGCAGGTACAGCAAATGCTGACCAGGAAGCACTTGATATGTATAAGAAAGCTGTTGCAGCAGCAAGAACAAAGTCAAAGTCAGTAGTTCGTGTTAAGGACGGCGCTATCAACTACAAGGGTATCGTTGAAGCAGGTGGACTTTCAGGTGCTGCATCTACTCTTATGGGTATGTTCATGGCTAAGGACGAAGCTTCAATCGAAGCAAAGAACGAAGCATGGGATAAGACAAAGCTTCCTGATGCAAGTGCTCTTACACTCAACGGTGTTCAGAAGATTACTTGTGTAGATAAGGGTAGTACATATGTTGTAACAGTTGTTGCAAAGAATGCTACAAATCCAAAGACAAATGCTGACGGCGTTGGCGCTATCGCAGGTGTTATCGAAGAAGGACAGATTACAGGTGCTATCGGTTCAGTTCCTGGTCTTAAACTTAGCAATATCAATATTGTTTACGAAAACGTAACAGCTGTTGCTACAATTGATAAGGCAACTGGTAACCTTGTTGCACTTGACCTTAATGCTCCTTGCGTTCTTGGTCTTGATGCAAAGCTCGCAGTTATCACAATGAATGGCGCAAAA
>JAZOWH010000078.1:0-5103 GCA_045659165.1 Candidatus Fimenecus sp.
TGTGGTGAATATAATGCGGAATTTACTTTTAACCTTGCGGTATGATGGTACACAATTTCATGGTTGGCAGATACAACCAAATGCAGTTACTGTCCAGCAAGAACTTTGTAATGCTTTAAAAAGAATAAGCGGAAATGATGAAAATATAATAGGTTGCAGTCGTACTGATGCAGGTGTTCATGCAAAAATGTTTTGTTGTAATGTAAGAACAGAATGTACTGTCCCTGTTGAAAAATTACCTGATGCGTTGAATTTTTATCTTCCATCAACTGTTTCAGTTTATGATTGCAAGGAAGTAGATTATGATTTTCATGCAAGATATGATTGCAAGGGAAAAGAGTATGTTTACCTGATATATAATGGTAAATACAGAAATCCTTTTTATGAGAATAAGGCGATGTTTTATCCTTACGAATTAGATGTAGAAATGCTCAGTCAGGAAGCAAAAGCATTTATTGGCACTCATGACTTTTCTGCGTTTTGTAGCGCAGGTAGTGAAGTTGAGGATAAAACAAGAGAAATTTATGATTGCAATGTTACAAGAAATGGTGACTTAGTTGAAATAACTATCAGCGGTAATGGATTTCTCTATAATATGGTGCGAATTATTGTTGGAACTCTTCTTGATATCCAACGTGGAAAAATCCCAAAGGGAAGTATTGAACATATAATAAACAGTCGTGACCGTAATAAGGCAGGTGTTACTGCCGAAGGTTGTGGACTGTATCTGAATAAAGTATTTTATTGATGTGTGGTGAATTTTGTGGAAGAAAGAAACAAAAGACCTATAAGAACACGAAAGCCTGTTAAAAAGAAAAAAGTAAAACTCACAATTACTGCGAAAAATGCAAAGACATTGAAACTTATTGCTATTATATTTGTTGTTTTTCTTTTGATTATTCTTGCAGCAGGTCAGTTTGGTGGAGTAACTTTTTCAACAATAGGTGACCAAATCAGAACATCTATAGCTGGGTTCGGCTCTGGTGATGGTTATCCTTATCGTATGAACGGTGTGGAGATAAGTGACGCTGGTGTAACAAATTCCGATTTGCTTTTGGTTTATGACGATACTGTAAAAGTTCTTGATTCCACAGCAAAGGAAATTTCAAATCTCAATCACGATTATGACCATCCTATCCTCAGTAGTAATAGTGGCAGAGCATTGATTTATGATGTTGGTGCTAAAAAGTTTAGAGTCCAGTCAAAAACAAAGGTTCTTTATGAAAAAGAACTTCCATATATGATTCTGACAGGTGCTATGGGTAAAGATGGTACTGTTGCAATTGGTTCACGAACTAAAGATGCACAGAGTATGTTGACTGTGTACAATACAAAAGCAGAAGAAATTTTTGTATGGAAATGTGCAAAGGAAAACATCATCTCTTGTGATGTGTCTGATAATGGTAGATATTTTGCTGTAACAGTACTCGGTGTAAATAATGGTGCTGTATATTCTAAAGTTCATATTTTCAATAAGAATGATACTGAGCCTAAAGCATCTTTTGAATATGTTGATAGTGCGGTTTCATCAGTTCAGTTCTTATCAAATGAAACATTGTTTGTATTCGGCAATAATATATGTGAGGTTGTTAAAGGGGATAAAGTAAAAGAAAAAATTGATGTTACAGTCAATACACCTTATAAACTTTATATTTCTGATAATAATACAGCAGTTCTTGTTCTTTCAAAGTATTCTAGTACAACACAAAAAATCATTAAAGTGTATAGCAAATCAGGTTCAGAACTCTTTACACAAGAAATCAATGGTCTTATTAAATCTGTTTCCACCGATGGCAAATATACAGGTGTTTTAACAGATGAACAGGTACAGATTTATAACAATCGTAACGGTAAAAATTGTGGTTCAGCGGATGTTAATACAGATGCTGAAAAAGTTATGATTTCTGGTAGAAATACATACGTTTATTCAGTAGATAAAATTGACAAGTATTCTTCTGTCAGTGATAATAAAGATTAAATTCCAGAGGTGAAAAAATGAGTATTATTTTAGATGTAATTCTTATAACGATATTTGCAGCATTTGTTTTTACGGCAGCTAAAAAAGGTTTTATGCTTACGCTTCTTGAACTTCTTGCTGTAATCGTTGCACTTTCATTATCTTATCAGTTCAGTCCTGTTGTAGCTCAGGCTGCTTATGATAGTGTTGTTGAGGAAAGTCTTATTGAAACAGTTGAAACTCAGATTGATGAAACGTTGAATATCTCTTCAACAACTGCAAAGGCAGAAGTCGTTTTGGAATCAATCCCTGATTTTATGGTTTCTTTTGCATCTTCAGTTGGCGTTGATTTAGAAACAGTAAAAACACAGATTTCTTCTGCACAATTCTCTTCTGAAAATCTAGCTACAGAACTTGTTGAAAAGATTGCACAACCTATTGCGGTTGGTGCATTGACAGTAATTTTCTTCTTGTTACTGTCTGCTGTATTGACTTTTGCATTGAAATGGTTAGCAAAATTACTTTCAAAGTTCTTCAAATTGCCGTTAATTGGTACAGTAAACAAAGTGCTCGGTGGCGTTTTAGGTGCTTGTAAAGGTGTTATTGCTATAGTGTTTGTTTGTACATTTCTTGACCTTGTTTTTGCAAAAGGTGATAGTGAAATCGCAAATGCGGTCAATAATTCATACGTAATCGGATTACTTGATAATGTTAATCCGTTTATAAAATCTTTAAAAGATGTATTCTAATCAAGGAGTGAATATAATGAGTGAATCAAAGAAAACATTAAAAGAAAATTTAAAAGAAATATTTGATGGATGTCTCACAATACCTAATCTTATTTCTGTAATAAGAATTTTGTTAATTCCTGCAATTGCAATTTTATATTATAAGGGATATATCTGGTGGACAGTATTTGTAATATTCATTTCAGGTTTGTCAGACGCTGTTGATGGTAAAATTGCAAGAAAATTTAATCAGGTGTCTAATCTTGGAAAACTCCTTGACCCTGTTGCTGATAAACTTACAATTTTTGCACTTGCAATTGTTCTTTTCCTTAAATTTAAGGAAGCACAAAGCGAATCAATGCAGGCTTTTGCATGGGTGTTCTTACTCTTTATTGCAAAGGATGTAATTATGATTTTAGGTAGCATTGTACTTATCGCGTTGGGTACAAGACCTGTTGCAGCAGAAATTTGGGGCAAACTTGCAACATTTGCATTTTATGCTGTTATGGTTGTGATAATCGGCTTTGGACCTGAAATTGGTGCAATTAGTATGTATTATCCTAAATATACAATTCCTGAAACATTGATGTTTGTTCTTGTTGTTATTGCTGTTGTTTTGACATTTATTGCATTCTTCAGCTATTTACCAAGTGCAATTAAACAAATGAAAGAAAATTCTAAGAAAAACTAAGAGGACATACAATGAATAAAAATATGATTTGCAGCAAATGCAAACAAAGACCTGCCGTTATTTTTATTACAAAGATGGATGGCGACAAAACAACAAATGAGGGTTTGTGCATTAAATGTGCAATGGAAATGAATGTTGGTCCAATTAAACAGATTATGGATAATATGGGTATAACCGAAGACCAACTTGATGATATGAATGAACAGATGGAACAGATGATGGAAAGTATGGGTGAAGACTTTCAGCTAGGTGGTGCATCAACATTTCCATTTATGCAGAATATGGGTATGATGCCTATGGATGTTCCTGAAGAAAATATCAAGGACCTTAATGGCGATAAAAAAGGCAATAAAGGTAAGAAGAAACAAGGCACAAAGAATGATAAGAGAAAGATGCTTTCTCTTTATTGTACTGATTTGACAGCAAGAGCAAGAGATGGAAAGCTTGACCGAATTATCGGCAGAGAAACTGAAATTGCAAGAACAGTTCAGATTTTGTGCAGAAGAACAAAGAACAATCCTTGTCTTATCGGTGAGCCTGGTGTTGGTAAAACTGCTATTGCAGAAGGCCTTGCACAGAGAATTGCTGATGGTAACGTTCCTGCAAAGCTTATGGATAAAGAAATTCATCTTCTCGACCTTACTGCACTTGTTGCTGGCACACAGTTCCGTGGTCAGTTTGAAAGCCGTATAAAGGGACTTGTTGAAGAAGTAAAGAGTGAAGGTAATATTATTCTCTTTATTGACGAAGTTCATAACCTTGTTGGTACAGGTGATGCAGAGGGTTCAATGAATGCTGCGAATATCTTAAAACCTGCTCTTTCTCGTGGTGTTATTCAGGTAATCGGTGCAACAACATTCAATGAATATCGTAAACATATTGAAAAAGATGCTGCTCTTGAGCGTCGTTTCCAGCCTGTAAAGGTTGATGAACCATCAATTGAAGATACATTTAAAATGCTCGTTGGAATTAAAGGATATTATGAACTTTTCCATCGTGTACAGATTAGTGATAATCTTGTATATAAAGCAGTAACTCTTTCAGAAAGATATATTACTGATAGATTTTTACCTGATAAAGCAATCGACCTTCTTGATGAAGCATGTACTTGTGCAAATCTTCGTAATAAGGCAATCAGTGAAAACGAGATTAATGAAAAGAAGATTGCTACACTTAAAAAGGAACTTGAAGAGCTGGAAGATAAGATTGCAAATCCTGAACAGGATGAGGACCTTAACCCTGTTTATGAAGATTTATACAGAACAAAAGGTGAGCTTACAGTTTGTGAAAGTAAAGCACCTGAGCTTCAGGAAAAAGCAAAGGATAATAATGTTACTGAAGAAGACTTAGCAAAGGTTATTAATCTTTGGACAGGAATTCCTGCAACAAAAGTTGTTGAAGGTGATGTAAACAGATTAAAATGTCTTGAAGATAGACTTATGGAAAAGGTTATTGGTCAGGACGAGGCTGTTAAACTTGTTGCAAATGCAATCAAGCGTAGCCGAATTCAGTTGACACTCCAGAAACGACCTGCATCATTTATTTTTGTAGGACCTACTGGTGTTGGTAAAACAGAACTTGTAAAACAGCTTTCAACAGAACTTTTTGATACTCCAGAAACACTTAACCGTCTTGATATGAGTGAATTTATGGAGAAACATTCAGTTTCTCGTCTTATTGGTTCACCTCCAGGATATGTGGGATATGATGAAGCAGGTCAGCTTACT
>JAZOWH010000079.1:0-6050 GCA_045659165.1 Candidatus Fimenecus sp.
GGGATGTGTCAGCTGTCTTAAGCGTTGTCCCACAAATGCTATCAGGGTCCGTAACGGAAAAGCATACATTATTTCAGAGCGTTGTGTTGACTGTGGCGAATGTATAAGAATTTGTCCTCATCACGCAAAGTATGCTGAAAAATATTCTCTTAATGAAATACTTGATTATAAATATAGAATTGCAGTACCTGCACCATCACTTTATGGTCAGTTCAACAACCTTGATGTCACGGACTATGTGTTGACAGGGCTTAAAAGACTTGGATTTGATGATGTTTTTGAAGTTTCAAAGGGCGCTGAGCTTGTCAGTGAGGCA
Source organism: Candidatus Fimenecus sp. (assembly GCA_045659165.1). Taxonomy (GTDB): domain Bacteria; phylum Bacillota; class Clostridia; order Oscillospirales; family Acutalibacteraceae; genus Fimenecus. The sequence continues at coordinate 317 of JAZOWH010000079.1, forward strand.
ACAAGACTCATTCTCTCAATGAAAAAGTCTAAATTGCCTATGATTTCATCTGCTTGTCCTGCTGTGGTGCGACTTATCAGAGTTCGTTTTCCTAATCTTATTGAAAATGTTCTTGATTTGAATGCGCCAATGGAGGAGGCTGCTCGTCTTGCTCGTATTAAGGCTCGTGCAGAAACAGGACTTTCTGATGAAGATATCGGTGTTTTCTTCATAACTCCTTGTACTGCAAAAATTTCATCAATCAAACAGCCGATTTGCAACGGCAAATCAAATATAAATGGTGTCCTTGCGATTAAAGACATTTACCCTGTACTTGTACAACAGATGGATAAGATTATAGAGCTTGAATCCTTGAGTGATTCAGGTATAATCGGTGTAGGTTGGGCTTCATCAGGTGGTGAGTCAGCGGCACTTTTAAAGGACAGATACCTTGCTGCTGATGGTATTGAAAATGTTATTAAGGTGCTTGAGGAATTAGAAGATGAAAAACTCAATGACCTTGAATTTATTGAACTTAATGCTTGTTCAGGTGGTTGTGTAGGTGGTCCTCTTACAGTTGAAAACCCATTTGTGGCAAAGGCAAGACTTCAAAGACTTCGCAAATATATGCCTGTATCCTGTAATCACCTTGAATACGAGTCAATTCCAAAAGAAATGTATTGGGAAAAACCACTTCAGGCAGCACCTTGGAAACTTGCCGATAATGTTTTTGAGGCTATGGAAAAAATGAGTGAAATCAAAAGGCTTGAAGGTGAACTTCCGGGACTTGATTGTGGTATGTGTGGTTCACCATCTTGTAGTTGCTTTGCAGAAGATGTTGTAATCGGTAAAGCAGATTTGAATGACTGCATTTTCAAAATGAAGGACCAGGCCGGAGCTGAAAACTTCATCCCTAAACCATTCAGAACAGAGGGAAAATAATGAATGTAAAAGAACTTGTTGAAAAACTGAACCTTAAAATACTTGTTGAGGGTGACACAGACCGTCAAATCAAAGGCGGTTACTGTGGCGATTTGTTAAGCTGGGTAATGGGCAGAGCACAAAGTGGTGACTGTTGGTTTACCGTAATGGGAAATGTGAATGCAGTTGCTGTATCATTTCTTGCCGATTGTGCTTGTATCGTGCTTTGTGAAAATGCAACACTCGATAAGGATGCTCAGGAAAAAGCAGAAATGCAGGATATCTGTGTCCTTGTATCGGAAGAAAACGCTTATACTCTTGCAAACAAGCTTGGTGAGTTATTATGAAATTAAAGTATGATTTTCATCTGCATTCGTGCTTGTCACCATGTGGCGATAACGATATGACACCATATAACCTTGTGAATATGGCAAAACTTATGGGGTATGACATTATCGCGCTTACCGACCACAACTCCTGCCTTAATTGTCCTGCTGCTAAAAAAGCAGGTGAGGAGGCGGGAATTACAGTTGTGCCGGGAATGGAGCTTTGCACATCAGAAGAAATTCATACTGTCTGTCTTTTCCCTACTCTGGAAAAGGCGTTGGAATTTTCAGAATATGTTAAAACAACAATGCCACCAATTATGAATGACGAAAACATTTTCGGTAATCAGTACATAATGGACCATACAGATAAAATTCTTGGGAAAGAAGAAATCCTTTTAACTACTGCATCGGGAATAAGTATTGATGATGTTGTAAAGGAAGTCAGTCGATTTGACGGCGTTGTCTTTCCTGCTCATCTTGACCGTGCATCATATTCAGTGTTGTCAGTACTGGGCTTTATGTATCCCGAAATGAATTTTACTGCGGCAGAGTTTACTCACAAGGCATATATTCCTCAATATGAAGAAAAGCACGAGCTTTTAAATGGGATGATATATTTGCGTAATTCCGATGCACATTATCTTGAAAATATGGTGGAAGCATCGGTTGAAATCGATATTCCCGAATGTTCACCACAAGCAGTTGTTGATTATATACGTAATGGCACGGATAAAGTTTGAACTTGTATTAATTTACAAAAAACTGTATTAAATTTTTTTAAACTATATAGTTGCAACTATGAATGCTTATGTGGTATAATTTACCAAACAAAAATAAGTAGGTGTATTTTTATGAAAAAAGTTTTATCAATAGTTTTATCATTGGTGATTATTATTCTTTCACTTTCATGTGTGGCTTTTGCTGCTGTGACTATGCCTGGTGACGTCAATGCCGATGGCAAAGTTGCTGCATCTGATGCTCGTATGATTCTTCAGGTTGTTGCAGGTTTACAGGATAAATCATTCCTTACTAATGCTGATAACGCTGATATGAATGCTGATAATAGCATCAAAGCAACTGACGCTCGTATGATTCTTCAGATTGTTGCAGGATTAGGGAATACTCCATCAACTCCTTCAACACCATCAACTCCTTCAACTCCATCCAACCCATCTGATAATCAGGATGCCCAGAAAGCAGAATTGGCAAAGCTCTTCAACGCTGAAACTGCAAAAGCAGCAAATGGTTCATACAAATGGGCAAGAACATGTAAATATGATGGTAGTAACGGTTTGATTAGTGACGATAATTCATTAGCATCTATTCAGTCAGCCGTTGATAAACTCTTTGGAATAGGAACAAAGAACGGAAACAAGTCAAATGCTGATAAATATGCAATTATTCCAATGCAGCTTTCAGCTTCTGATATTAAATATTTCAGAAAGTCAAATGAACAGATATCATTGTATCTTAATGATTCAGTCAAGCCTGAAAAAGGTGGCAACACACCATTTGCTCATGCATCAAATGATATTGTTACAGAGAAAGATGCTAAGGACCAGATAAAAGGTGTTACATTAAAGAATTTCCACGTAACTTACCACGATGTTGTACTTACAGCAGAAATCGGTAGCAATGGAATGCCTGAAAGTCTTACAATATCATATGAGATTTACACAAATCTTACTGTTAAGTCAGGAAAAGATGATGTAAGTGGAAATTGCAATATAGAAGTAAAATTAACATATAGCGACTTAGCTTATTAATAAAAATAAAAGGGACACTTATGTGTCCCTTAATTTTATTTCATTTCACAAATCGAAAGCATAAACTCACCGATTTTTTCTGTTTCAAAGGTGTAATCTTCAAGGCTTAGAACATCAAAACCTTTAAAAACCTCACCAACGCCTTCTCCACCAATTTTGGAGTAGGCCTCTTTTTTTGTCCATATTTCAAAAAAAGCATCCGCAGTATGTTCTTCTTTAAAATATTGAAGTTCCTTTCCGTGATAAAAACGATTTGCGACTTTGTCCATATTTCTTTCAGTGTCAATTTTTTCAATGTCAATTCCCACTGGCTTGTCGCTTGTACAAACAGCCACCATATGCTGACAATGAGAAATACTCACATAATAGTTGTCTGCCAATGGTTTTTTCTTTTCGTTATAGTGAAGATTTTGAGCACCCATCTGAATAAGTGCTTGTGCTGCCAAAAAGCTTTCTCTCTTTTTACAATGTGAGAGCACTTCTTGTGGCAGATTTTCTTTATTGACTTCACCCTGTTCACGAATATCAAAAAAGTAAACGTTCATATTATCACCGAAAAGAGTTTACCATATTTCTTATGATATATCAACTTTTTTACCAAGATATTCTGATGGTGAAATTGCCTTGCCGTCTTTATAAAGTTCAAAATGAAGATGAATACCGTCATCTTTTTCAAGTGGAATTTCGTGGACAAGTCCGATTTTGTCACCCGTTTTGATTTCGTCACCCGGTTTTACTGTACTATCTTTTCTGAGTCCGCAGTATTTTGCGATAAATCCATTTCCGTGGTCAACTGTTACCACAGTGCCCCAAAGTGCATCGTCAACTAATTCTGTAACGTTGCCGTCAAAAACAGAGTTGATTCTGTCACCAGATGCACATTTAATGTCAATTCCTTTGTGAATTCGCCAGTCACCGGTTGTGACATTTTTTACCAGCTCATCACGGGAAAATTGCTTGGTGATTGAGTTGTTTATGGGAAATGCAAATTCAATAGTTGAGATTACGGGTGCTTCAGTTGTGATTTCTACATATCTGTCGTCGGGAATATTCGTGACAGGTTTGTTTACCTGAACATCCTCTTCTGTAATAATCTCTTCTTGAGATATTGCATCTGTTTCCTCGGGAATAAAATTCTCGTTATTTCTGTTTGCAAGCCAAAATGAGAAAAGCGTCGCAAGACAAAGAGCAAGAGCAGTAACGGAATAAATAGTTCTTTTGATATTTTCATTTATTTTTATCTTTTTCAATATAAAACACCTCTGCCAATATTTTTGACAAAGGTGTAAATTTTATACAAGAAAAAACAGACGGTTGCGGTTCCGTCTGTTTTCCGGGCTAAAATGCCCTGAGGGGTTGTTTGAGGATGGGGTATGTGTACTCTTGTTGAGTACAGTTAAATAATAAACCATAAATGTGAAGAAACAGTGAACATTCTTTTAAAAAACAGATAATTAATTATTAATTTTTCAAAAATATAATAAAATTAAAAATTTTTTAAGAAAATAACGAACAAATGTTTACTTTTTGTAAAATATGTGTTAGAATATATAAAAAAGTATGCAGTTTTTTATAAATTTTAATAGAGGAGTAGTTTTTATGCGTCCTATTAACGATACACAACAGAAAATATATGAGTTTTTATGTGAGCGCTCTCAGTGTGGTGTTCCACCATCAGTTCGTGAAATCGGCTCTGCTGTGGGACTTCGTTCAACATCTTCTGTTCAGGCTAATCTCGATGCTCTTGAAGATGCAGGGTATATCGAGCGTGACCCTATGCTCAAGCGTTCAATTCGTGTGCTTGGTCAGGCAGAAAATGTAACAAGTGTTCCGCTTCTCGGTACAGTTACTGCCGGTATGCCGATTCTTGCAGTTGAACAGATTGAGGGTTATATTCCTTATAATGGAAGAATTTCACGTGACAAATCACTTTTCGCACTTAAAGTACGAGGGGAGAGTATGCTTTGGGCAGGTATCCTTGATGGTGATATTGTAATCTGTGAAAAAACACCGTATGCATCAAATGGTGAAATCGTTGTTGCTATGATTGAGGACGAAGCAACTGTCAAGAGATTTTATAAGGAAAACGGACATTTCCGTCTTCAACCTGAAAATGATGCGTTTGAACCAATTATCACTAACGAAGTAATCATTCTTGGTAAAGTAGTTGCACTTTACAGATATTATTAATCAATACAATGGTAGGGCGGGGTCTTGACCCCGCCGTTAATATTTACTCATTGACAAAATGCAGAAAAAATAGTTTAATATATAGGATACAAAATTTTAAGTAAAGGTGATACAAATGGAAAACACCGTAGAAAAGAAAAAGATAGTTTTAAGTGCGATTCAGCCAACAGGTACACCAACTCTCGGCAACTACCTTGGTGCGCTTAAAAACTGGAAAAATATGAAGGACGATTACAACTGTCTTTATGCAGTTGCTGACTTGCATTCTCTTACAGTTCGTCCTGAACCTGCAACACTTCGCAAAAACACAATGGAACTCTATGCGATTCTTTTAGCACTCGGTCTTGACCCACAGGAAAGCATTGTGTTTATTCAGAGCCATGTTCCACAGCACGCTCAGCTTGCGTGGTTGCTTAACTGTTGCACACAGTTTGGTGAGGCTGCAAGAATGACACAGTTCAAGGACAAGAGTGAAAAGCATCCTGAAAATGTAAATGTTGGTCTTTTCACATATCCTATTCTTATGGCTGCAGATATTCTTCTTTATCA